>JBKJRE010000393.1:0-4808 GCA_046594775.1 Rhizobiaceae bacterium
GAGCGGGGCGTCATCTCCGGCCTGCTGATCCTGTCGCGCAATGTCGGGCTGATCACCGGCGCCTCCGTGATGGGCGCGGTGTTCGCCCTTGCGGCCTCCGTCAGCGACATCAGGGCGGCAAACCCGGCCGCCATGACGACGGGGATGCAGGCGACCTTCGCCGTTGCGGCGGTGCTGGTCGGCCTGGCGCTCGCTATCTGGCTGGCAAGCGCGCCGGCGCTGCCGCGTCGCCGACGGCGGACGCCTCCTGAGCAAGACGTCGGGACAGAAAAAGCCCCGCCGGCGGACCGGCGGGGCTTTTCGATTCAGGTGTCAGTGCCTACCGCACCTTGTTCTGTCGCCTCTGAAGCTGCTGCAAGATGTCCGGGTTGATCTGCAACTGCGGAGCCGGCTGCACCGGCTGGTTGAGGTTCAGCTTGCGACAGTTCGGCGGCGTACCGATGGTGCCGCGCGGGCAGCGCTGGCGCTGGATCAAAACGCACCGGCCGTTGCTGAGCGTCGTACCCTGCGGGCACTCCACCTGTACCGGCCGGCAGGCCCCGCGACGCAGTTCGGTCCCGCGCGGGCAGACGCAACGCCCATCCTTCAACCGGATCTGGCCCGGAAGAAGCCGGCACTGCGGCGGCTCATCCTTGCGGCACGCACCCCTGACGAGGCTGGTTCCGCGCGGGCAGACGCAACGCCCGTCGTTCAGCCGTATCTGGCCCGGCAGAAGCTTGCATTGACGCGGCGGCGGCGGTTCGTCCCTGACGCTGCGATTGCTCCTCAGCTCCGTTCCACGCGGACAGACGCAACGCCCATCCTTCAACCGGATCTGGCCCGGAAGAAGCCGGCACTGCGGCGGGGGCGGAGGCGGCGGGGTCTTGCCGACACAACGGCCGTTCTTGAGCACCGTGTCGGCAGGACAGACGCACTGACCGCTCTTCGTGCGGACCTGCCCCGGCAGCAGCGTGCAGCGCTCAGGCTTTGGCTGCGGGATCGGAACAGTTGTCGTTGCACCGACACACTGGCCGTTGCGGAAGGTGGCGCCTTCCGGGCAGACGCAGCGGCCGGCATCGTTGAGCACGAAGCCCTCCGAACACTGGCTGGCCACAGGACTGCCGATGGTGAAGGGGTGGCAGGCATAGGCGCTGCCCTCGTCTCCACCGGCCGGCGGGGCGACGGTCGCCACACCGGCACGCGCCGTCGGCGCATCCGGCGACAGCACGCCGACGCAGTTTTCCGCGCCGACCGGCTCGTTCAGGTTGGCAAAGCGACCATCGTCAGGAATGACGACGGTCACCGTGTGGACGCGGCTTTCGCCGGCCCCCAGCGTCAGCTCCGCGATGCAGGAGATGGGAAGCGTCGCGGGTTCCGGCGAGCAGCCGAAGGGCGGCTCGACCGAGGTGATCTCCACGCCTTCCAGACGGCCGAAACCCTCGACGCCGATCGCGTCGCCGATGCGGACCGGACCGGAGAAACCGGTTGGGCCGTCATTGGAGATCGTGATCTCGAAGGCGCAGGGTTCGCCGACCTGGCATTCCGCGTCGCCTGTCTTTGCCACGCTGATGGTCGTGCCACCCTGGGCACAGGCCTCGCCGAACGGATAGACGATGTCGTCTCCCGGAGCGGGGCCAAACGATCCGCGGGCGCAGTTCTCGAACCGCCCGAACGTCGGCGCGGTGAGCGTGACGTCGAAATGCCGGCTCGTTCCGGGCGTCATGACGGCGCCGGGAATTTCGCACGACAGCGTTTCGGCCGGCACCGGACCGCATGTCCATCCAGCGCCGTCGGGGGTGACGGTCTGGATCTGGACCGGCGTGCCTGCGCCCAGGACCGTGGCCGCGTCTGCGACGCGAACCGGGCCCGAAGGTGCTGCCGAACCGGCATTGACGACGGTGATGCGGCACGACACCGCCGCACCGGCAACCGCGCCGTCGCAGCTCTTGAGTATACGCATCGCCGGCTGGCCGGTATCGCGCGGTGGCGTGCGCATCTGCGCGCAGGCCCTGTTGTTGGCGAGGTCAGTCTCGCCGGGTATCGCGCTCACCTCCGCGCAGTTGCGGATGGCCTCGCCGGGATAGTCGCCCGGCACGATTGCCCTCACTCCGATCGGGATGAACGCTCCCGGCGCAAGTGCCACGCCTGGATGATCGCACTGGAACTGACCGCCGCCGATCGGACCGCAGGTCCAGGGCGGAGTCGGGCCGAAGGTCGACGAAGCAGGCACGCCCGTCGGGTAGTCGTCGATCACCGTCAGCGGACCGACATAGGGGTCGGTACCGTTGTTGAAGACGCGGATGGTGAAGTTGCAGACCCCGTCGATCGAGCAGGCCAACGTTTCCGCATCCTTGGTGAGGCGCAGATCGACCCGCTTCTCTTCCGGAGGCGTGCAGTCGCGGTCACGGCCGGGAATGCAGATCGGGATCGAGGCGCAGGCCTTGTCGTTGGCGGTCGAGCCGAAGACGTCCGGCTTGCCGCTGGCGGTGTAGTCGTATTCCGCGCAGTTGCGGATATTGCGCCAATCCCAGCCGGCGCCTGGTGCGAAGCCGAGCTTGAGTTCGACGAACTCGCCCGGATTGAGCGTGGTTGCCGGATGGGTGCAGCTCATCGGGCTGACCATAGGCACGCACACCCAGGGCGCGTTCGGACCGGAAACCACGGCCGCACTGCCAGGCGACGTCACCTCGTCCAGCACGATCGGGCCGTTATAGGGCGCGTCGCCGACATTGGTGACGCGGATGGTGAAGTCGCAGCCGCCTTCGGGCGTGCAGCGGGCCACATCGGCGCGCTTCTCGACCTGGATGTCCGGTTCCTTGTCTTCAGGCGGGCACTTAATGTCCTCCGGAATGACGATGTCGACGGTCTGCGTGCAGCAGAGGCCGACGCCCTCCTCCGGCCCGGCATAGGTTTCGATGCCGGTGACGATCAGGTGCACGACATCGCCGGGCAAGGCCCCGACGATGGTCCAGCTGAGCACACCGCCCCCCGCAGGAACCTGCTGCGGTCCTTCGGCAACGGTTACGCCGGGCGTCGTCGATTCCACCTGCACCCACTTGCCGGCCATCTCGGCGCCGACAGTCATGTTGTAGATGAAGGCGCCGCCGCCGGGCACGCAGTCGACCGTGCCGGTGTCGATCGAGAAGCACGCCTTGTCGCCCGGAGGCGGCGGAGGCGGCGGCTCGCAGCCGGTCACGTCGATGAGGATGCCGGTGGGATCGCCGGTCCGGAAATCGCCGTCGTCGGGCAACGCCGGATCGTGCGAGGGAATTTCCACCGCGATGGCGCCGGGAATTGCAAAATTCACGAAGGCCTGGTTGTCGACCATGGCCGGCGCGGGAAACGCAGCCTGGTCGATCCTGGCGGTGATGCGGATGTCGATGTAGCGTTCGTTGAACGCGCCGACGCCGTCCAGATCGGTCGCCGAGAGCCGGAAGTCGGCTATCGTCGCCGTGTCGCCGGGATTGGCGGTCGTGCTGATCGCGCCGGCGGGCAGAGGTCCGCCCAAGGCGTCGGTGCCGTCGCCGGAAGCCTCGATTCCAACGACTTCAAGACCGGCGGGAAGCTGGTCTGTGAAGGTCATCGACAACGCCTGCAGTTGGGCGATGAACACCGGATCGAGGAACTTCGACGCGTCGCCACGGGCGCCGAAGCGCAGATCGTAGACGACATAATCGCAGTCGCGCTGGGCGCCCCGCTTTTCGAAGAACGGCAGCACGTCGCCGGGCTCGGGATTTGGCCCATCGGGGCGGTCCAGTTTCAATCCCTCCGAAGCGAGAGGCACCGGGTCCTGAGCCGCAGCCTGCGGCGCTTGCATGGCGGCGAGCGCGAGCCCGGCCGCCATCAGCCAGCGCGCGGGGCGCGAGGCATATGACAGGGGTTTCATGATCGTCTCCATGACGGTTGCGTTGCTGCTCTGAGCGAGCGGGAAATGTGCAAGATTGCTCATCTTCTCCTCCTCACGGTTCGCAGCTGATGGCAGGGGTTTCGAGCGGCAGGGTCACCTTGCAGCAAGGGTAGTAACCGCCCTTGTCCGCATCGGACTGCTTGTAGAAGCACAGACCGACATCGACCCTGTCACCCGGGAAATGACCGGCGATGCCGATCGTGTAAGGCAGTCCCGGGGCTTGCGTCTGCGATGGGGGTGTCACCCCGACGCCCGGCGTCCTGGACATTGCCATGATCGAATCGCCGCCAATGCCGGCCTGGTCATGGAGATAGAGATCCGCCTCGAGGCCGGCCGGGGTGCAGAAATACTGCACGTCCTCGACATCGAGACAGGGAGGCAGATTGCCGTCCGGCGGAAACTCCGGCGGATAGTAGGGCGGCAGATAGCCTCCCGGCACATCCTCGTAGTAGCCGGCGCGGCCCTCGCAGGGATGCCAGACTTCCACGTCGCCGACGTGGCCCTCGACTTCGGGATCCTCGAAGAAGGAATCGAAATCGACAAACCATGAGCCGAAGGGCGGCACGTTCTGCGGCTTAACCAGCGCGGTCGCGGTGATCTGCACGCCGTGAACGGCGAGCGGCCCACCGGCGGCGAGCCGGTCGGCCAGAGCCGGATTGTCGCGCAGCTTGTCGCCGGTCTTGACGAGCGTCGCTGAACAGGCGTTCCGGTCGAAATAGCCCTGCGAGTCATAGCCATATTGCAGGTCCAGGCCGCCGGCGGTCTGGCGGTTGCCCTCGGGAAAACCCACCGCATATTCCTGCGGCACCGGCACCCAGATCGATTCCGTTGCCGGATCGTCGGGGCTTTCGCGCCAGTAACGCAGCACCTCGCCCTTGCCGGAATCGGCAAATTGCGAATAGTTGAAGCGGTTCTCGATTTC
>JBKJRE010000161.1:0-7615 GCA_046594775.1 Rhizobiaceae bacterium
GCGAAAAGCCCGAGCGAGTAGTCGACGAGTTTCTGGGCCACCAGCCGGCCTTCCGCCGGGCGTTCTGTGGTGATGGCGATATCGGCCTCGCGGCGGGACAGGGAAAAGGATCGCGGAACCGGGACGAGCTGGATCTTGAGCTCCCGATGCTGCTCGGTCAGCGCGCCGAGGCGCGGCGCCAGGAAGGCAATTCCGAAACCATCGGGCGCACCGATGCGCACGGTGCCCGAGATCTCGGCATCCTCGCCGGCGATCATGCTGCGCGCGGCGATCATGTCGGCTTCGATGCGCTCCGCAATCTCCAGAAAGCGCTGTCCCGCGGCCGTCAACTCGCTGCCAGTGGTCAGCCGCCTGAACAGCTTTGCGCCGAGCGTCGCCTCAAGCGACGCGATCCGGCGCGACACGGTGGCATGATTTAGGTCGAGGCGGCGCGCGGCGCCGAGAATCTGGCCGGCGCGGGCGACTGCGAGAAAAATGCGGGCGTCGTCCCAGTTCATTTGGACCTTTTGATAATTCTACCCTACGGCCACTTGCCGCAGGTTTCTCCGCTTCCGGTGCTCACGGACTCAAATGTAAGCGGCGCTCCGCTTCTCGACCCCGCCCCATCTGACTCACCAGGGCGAATTCTGAAAAGGTCCTTGCGGCCGACACCCTCTCCCAACGAGACTTTGCGCCAAATGGTACTCTATCCATAGCCGTACATCGATTTTTGCACAACGGTTCCGCGCCTCGGCGCGTTGCCAAGGCCCGGCCAAAGGTCGACAATGACACAAAGACACAGAGTTCAGGGAGAAGACCATGATCGAATACGGGCACTTCATCGGCGGCAAGCGCGTCGCCGGCACCAGCGGGCAGACCCACGAGGTGCTGCAGCCCATGGACGGCACTGTGCGCGGCACGGTGGCGCTGGCTTCGGCGCAGGAAATGCGCGCCGCCGTGGAAAACGCCAAGGCGGCGCAGATCGGCTGGGCCGCCACCAACCCGCAGCGCCGCGTGCGCGTGCTGATGAAGTTTCTCGAACTGGTCAACCGGGAATACGATTCGCTGGCCGAAATCCTGGCGCGCGAACACGGCAAGACCATCGCCGACGCCAAGGGCGACATCCAGCGCGGCCTCGAGGTTGTGGAAGTCTGCATCGGCGCGCCGCACATGATGAAGGGCGAGTTCACCGATGGCGCCGGTCCCGGCATCGACGTCTATTCGATGCGCCAGCCGCTGGGCGTTGTCGCCGGCATCACGCCGTTCAACTTCCCGGCGATGATCCGGCTGTGGAAGATCGCGCCGGCCATCGCCTGCGGCAATGCCTTCATCCTGAAGCCGTCGGAGCGCGATCCCGGCGTGCCGATGCGCATCGCCGAACTGTTCATTGAAGCCGGCCTGCCCGGCGGCGTGCTCAACGTCGTCAATGGCGACAAGGTGGCGGTCGACGCGATCCTCGACGATCCCGACATCAAGGCCATCGGCTTCGTCGGCTCGACGCCGATCGCGCAGTACATCTATTCGCGCGGCTGCGCCAACGGCAAGCGGGTGCAGTGCTTCGGCGGCGCCAAGAACCACATGGTCATCATGCCCGACGCGGACATGGATCAGACCGTCGACGCGCTGATCGGCGCCGGCTACGGTTCGGCCGGAGAACGCTGCATGGCGATCTCGGTGGCGGTGCCTGTCGGCCACGACACGGCCGAGCGCCTGATGGAGAAGCTCATTCCGCGCGTCGAAAGCCTCAAGGTCGGGCCATCGACGGATTCTTCGGCCGATTTCGGCCCGCTGGTCACGCCGCAGGCGCTGGAACGCGTCAAGTCCTACGTCGATGCCGGAGTCAAGGAAGGCGCCACGCTGGCGGTCGACGGGCGCGGCTTCTCGATGCAGGGCTACGAGAATGGCTACTATATGGGCGGCTGCCTGTTCGACAACGTCACCGCCGACATGAAGATCTACAAGGAAGAGATTTTCGGGCCGGTGCTCTCCGTCGTGCGTGCCCCGACCTACGAGAACGCCATCAAGCTCGCCAACGACCACGAGATGGGCAATGGCGTGGCGATCTTCACGCGCGACGGTGACGCGGCGCGCGACTTCGCTTCCCGCGTCCAGGTCGGCATGGTCGGCGTAAACGTGCCGATCCCCGTGCCGATCGCCTATTACACGTTCGGCGGCTGGAAGGCCTCGTCCTTCGGCGATCTCAACCAGCACGGCCCCGACGCGTTCCGCTTCTACACCAAGACCAAGACGGTGACCTCGCGCTGGCCGTCAGGCGTCAAGGACGGCGCCGAGTTCGTTATCCCGACGATGAACTGACCGGCGGACGCGGCCGGCTGCGACAGCCGGCCGCGCCGATCTGCGGGCCCTCGACGCGGCAGGTCCGCGTCGCTATCATCGCCCGCATGTTCCGGTTCCTGCCCCTCATCCTTGCCTTGGCGCTGCTGGTCGCGCCCGGCCCGCTGCCGACCGGCCAGGGTCTTATGGCGATCGCCGCCCCGATGTCGGATTGCGCCGATTGCCCGGCCAGCGGCACCGCGTCGCAAACATGCCTTGCCGGATGCCTGGCAAGTCCCATGGCTATCGGCACGTCCTTTTCCGGGGACCGCGGCGCGCAGCCTGCGGCCATTCACACAGTTGTGCTTCAGCCGTGGACGGCCGGTGGGTTCCCGCCCGACCTGCGCCCGCCGAGAACATCGTCACTTCGGTAAAATTTCCGGCATTCGAGCCCCCCGTCAGGGGCGGCTGTTTGCCGACCCGGATGTCAATGTTCAGAAAGTCAATGAAATGAACCTTTCAATCAGGATAATGCTTCTCGCTGCCGTGCTGCTGCTCGGTGGCGGCGCCATTGCCGCCGAACGCAATGTGACGGTCTACAAGAATCCCGGCTGCACCTGCTGCGACGGCTATGCGGATCATCTGCGCAACGCCGGGTATCAGGTCGCGGTTCGCGAGGCCGACAATCTCGACGAATTGCAGCGGGCCGCCGGGATACCCGACGCGCTCCAGGGCTGCCATTTCTTCGAAACCGATGGCTACGCCGTCAGCGGCCATGTTCCGGTCGCGGCGGTGGAAAAGCTCCTGACAGTGCGGCCGGATCTTCGCGCCATCAGCCTGCCCGGCATGCCGGCAGGGTCGCCAGGCATGGGCGGGCAGAAGGAAGGCCCCCTCGAGGTCATGGGGATCTCGAAAACCGGGGAGACAACCGGCGTGTTCTCGGCCGAGTAGAATCGGCGCCGGAGGGTTTCGTGTCGCCACCCTCCGGCCTCGTCTATCGCCACAGAATTCCCATGCGCATCGCCATGGCATTGCCCGGCCCGTGCACGGCGGCAAACAGCAGGCCGGCCATGAACGTAAAGTGGTCGACGAAGAAGCCGAACTCCGCCTGGTTGCCTTCCCAATGCGACGGACCGTGGAAAGCAAAGGCCAGAAATACCACGTAGGCGACAGCGAGCAGGGCAGCCTCGGTGAAGAAGGCGCCCGTCAGGAAGCCGATGACGAGCGCGACCTCGAAGATCGCCGCGATCCACGCAAGCGCCAGCGGCAGCGGAAAGCCGGCAGCGGCGATGTAGTCGGCGGTCTCCTGCATGCCGGCAAACTTGAAGGTCGCCGCCATCAGGAACGCACCGGCGAAAATCAGCCTGGCTATGATAATGGCTATGGTCTTTCCCATGATGTCCTCCTGGCGCGCCTGCCGGTTGTGCGGTCAATTTGCCCGGCGTCCTTTCAAGACGTTTCCGGCCGAACCATTCCGACAGTGCGCCGGGCAATTTGCGTTGTGGAAGATCGGCGCTGCAGCCTTGCCCGGCGTCCGGTCGCTCGACAATCCGGATTCGCGACGGCAAAATCGGATTGACAGCTTGTTCCCTTTCGTAATATATCACTGATATATCAATAGGAGAGATGATCATGTGGACCGGTGTTTTTCCTGCCGTCACGACCAAATTTACCGAAGATGACCGACTTGACCATGCCGAGATGGAGCGCTGCTTCGGGCTACAGATGGCGGCCGGCTGCGACGGCATCATCGTCGGCGGCTCGCTGGGCGAGGGTCCGATGCTCAGCCATGACGAGGTGATCGAGGTATTCAAGACCGCGCGTCGCGTCGCCGGAACGAAACCGGTCTTGCTCACGGTCAACGAGGCGGGGACCCGCGAGGCAGCCAGCATCGCGAAGCGCGCCGCCAAGGAAGGCGCCGATGGCCTGATGGTGGTGCCAAGCTCGATCTACCACACCAATCCCGAGGAGACGGTTGGCGCGCTGAAGGCCGTCGCCCATGCCGCGGGTCTTCCCGTGATGATCTATTCCAACCGCGTCGCCTACCGCGTGGACGTGACCGTAGCGGTGATGCAGGAACTCGCCGCCGATCCGCTTTTCGTGGCGATCAAGGAATCCTCGGACGATATTCGCCGCTCAACGGAGATCATCAACACGTTCGGTGATCGCTTCGACCTGTTCACCGGCGTCGACAATCTGGCCTTCGAGGCGCTGTCGGTTGGCGCCATAGGCTGGGTTGCCGGGCTGGTCACCGCCTTCCCGCGCGAAACCGTTGCCATCTACCAGCTGATGAAGCAGGACCGGCGCGACGAGGCGCTGTCCATCTACCGCTGGTTCCGGCCGCTGCTCGACCTCGACGTATCGACCTATCTGGTGCAGAATATCAAGCTCGCCGAGGTGCTGGCGATCGGCACCAACGACCGGGTGCGGATGCCGCGCCGTCCGTTGGAAGGCGAACGGCGCAAGGCGGTTGAGAAGATTGTCCGTGACGCGCTTGCAACGAGACCGGAACTGCCCAAGCTTTCCGTGGCGAAGGCCGCCTGACACAGCAGCGTCGGACGCCGGTCAACCGGGCAAGTGCGCATGAGTGATGACAAGGCCTTGGACATTGTCGTCATCGGCGGCGGCATCGTCGGCACCTGCATCGCGGCCTTCCTGGCCGAAGCGGGCCGTGGCGTCACTGTCATCGATCGCACCGGTATCTGCGAGGAGACGAGTTCCGGCAATGCCGCCGCCTTTGCCTTTTCGGACGTATTGCCGTTGGCCCACAAGGGGATGATGCGCAATCTGCCGAAATGGCTGATGGATCCGCTCGGCCCGCTCAGCATCCGGCCGTCCTATCTGCCAAGACTGCTGCCCTGGCTGCTGCGCTTCTGGCGTGCCGGGGATCCCAAGCATTATGAGGCGAGCCTCGCTGCGCAGGCCAGCCTGATGAAGCTTGCCGAGGCGGAATGGATGGGTCTGATTGACCGGTCAGGGACGCGCGGCATGCTGCGGGAGGACGGATCGCTCGAACTCTATGACAGCGAAGCGTCGTTCAAGGCATCGCTTCCCGGCTGGATCGCCCGGGACAGGCACGGCATCGAATACCGTCACGTGGATCGGGCCGAACTGGCTGAACTGCAACCAGGCCTTTCGCCGCGTTTCACACACGCCACGTTCCTGCCGGGCTGGAAAACAGTGGCCGACCCCAAGCTGCTCGGCAAGGCGATCTGGCAGTATGCCCAAGCCAAGGGCGCGCGCTTCATCCAGGGCGATGTCGGGCTGGCCATGCCGTCAAACGGGCGCATCGCCATCCAGCTCGGGCAGGGCTGCACCGTCATGGCCGACCGGCTGGTGATCGCCGCTGGCGCATGGTCGCATTTGCTGGCCAACCCCTTCGGCGACAGCATCCCGCTGGAGACCGAGCGGGGCTACAACACGACACTGCCGAAATCGGCCTTCGACCTGAAACACATGCTGACCTTCATCGACCACGGATTTGTCGTCACATCGCTCGACAACGGGATCCGGGTGGGTGGCGCCGTCGAACTGGGCGGACTGTCCCTGGCGCCGAATTTCCAGCGCTCCAAGGCGATGCTGCATAAGGCAAAGCAGTTCCTGCCGGCGCTCGACACGGACGGGGGACGCGAATGGATGGGGTTTCGACCGTCGTTGCCGGATTCCCTGCCCGTGATCGGCCGCTCGGCCAGTCACGACAATGTCTTTCTCGCCTTCGGCCACGGCCACCTCGGCCTGACGCAGTCCGCCGCAACAGGCCGCTTGATCCACGATCTGGTTCTCGGGCAACCTGCCGCAATCGACCTCAAACCCTTCAGCCCGCAACGGTTTTGACATGGCGCGCCATTCCTTCTTCTGCATAGACGGTCATACCTGCGGCAATCCCGTGCGTCTGGTTGCCGGCGGCGGACCGCAGCTCGACGGCGCCACGATGATGGAGCGGCGGGCGCATTTCATGGCCGAATATGACTGGATCCGCACCGGCCTGATGTTCGAGCCGCGCGGCCATGACGTCATGTCGGGCTCCATCCTTTATCCTCCGACGCGGCCGGATTGCGACGTCGCCATCCTGTTCATCGAGACCTCGGGCTGCCTGCCTATGTGCGGCCATGGCACCATCGGCACCGTGACGATGGCCATCGAGCACGGGCTTGTCCGTCCCAAGACGCCGGGCATGCTGCGTCTCGACACGCCGGCCGGCCTGGTGGTGGCCGCGTACAAGCAGGTTGGGGATTATGTCGAGGAGGTGCGCATCACCAACGTGCCGTCGTTCCTCTACGCCGAGGGGCTGACGGCCGAGGTGCCCGGGCTTGGCGAAATTACCGTCGATGTCGCCTATGGCGGCAATTTCTACGCCATCGTCGAGCCCCAGAAGAACTTCCGCGACATCGCCGACCATACGGCTGGCGAACTGGTCGCATGGAGCCCGGTACTCCGGCAGTTGCTCAACGACAAATACAGTTTCGAGCATCCGGAGAATGCCGGTATCAACCGGCTGTCACACATCTTGTGGACTGGCGCGGCGGTGTCTCCCAACGCCGACGCGCGCAACGCGGTCTTCTATGGTGACAAGGCCATCGACCGAAGTCCCTGCGGCACCGGAACCTCGGCGCGCATGGCGCAACTTCACGCCAGAGGCAGGCTGAAGACCGGCGACGATTTCATCCATGAATCGATCATCGGATCGCTGTTCATAGGTCGGGTCGAAAGCGAAACGACACTTGCCGGGAAAAGGGCGATTGTTCCCTCGATCGGCGGTTGGGCGCGCATGACAGGCCTCAACACCATCCTCATCGATGACCGTGATCCGTTCGCACACGGCTTCGTCGTCCGATAGGGACAACATTGAGGCCGACTGCCGATCCGGCGCGGCCTTGCAATTTTCTATCGAAATGGTGGTACGCATTCGAATTGTCTGCGAATTTTTATACAGGCATGGGATGATTCATCAAAGACATTGCGCTGCACCAATGCTAGCGTCGAATTGGTCCAAGGTCGGGGACTGGAGCAAGCAACGCAGCGGAAGGGTGTCGTGAATAACCCCTTCCATGGCCGCAAATTGACGTTGCAATCCGGGCCCGACACTTTAGGACTAGGGGAAAGCACATAAGGAATGCGCCAGCCAAGGCGACATTCCAGGGGGAGCCGACTAGACATGGAATATTTCGTCCAGCAGCTTGTTAACGGGCTGACGCTGGGATCCATCTATGGCCTGATCGCTATCGGCTATACAATGGTTTACGGCATCATCGGCATGAAGATGTCGCCATGGGCGAAGTTGATCATGCCGATGATGCCGTAAACCATTGTATAGCCGATAGCGATCAGGCCATAGATGGATCCCAGCGTCAGCCCGTTAACA
>JBKJRE010000346.1:0-3475 GCA_046594775.1 Rhizobiaceae bacterium
TGCGCGGCCTGGGTGAAGGGCAGCAGCGCCCAGCCGGCGATTGCCGCCATAACCCAGAAAATCGGCGTCAGCGAGCGGCGCAGATTGTCGACCATTTTCCAGCGCGACAGACCCGGCACGCCCGATTTCGGGCTGAAAATGTAGCTCAGCAACTGCCAGTCGCCGCGCGCCCAGCGATGCTGGCGCGATGCGTCCACCGAATAGTGCGGCGGATAGTCCTCCACCACCTCGACATCGGTCACCAGCGCCGAACGCGCCAGCGCGCCCTCCAGCAGATCGTGGCTCAGCACCTGGTTTTCGCCGATGCGGTCGCGCAGCGCAGCCTCCATGGCGTCAACATGGTAGAGACCCTTGCCGGTGAAGGAGCCCGCGCCGAACACGTCCTGGTAGAGATCCGAGACGGCAAAGACATAGGGATCAATACCGCGATTGGCCGAGAAGACGCGTTGCAGGAACGATGCCTCGTCGCCGGTCGTCAGCGACGGCGTGACGCGCGGCTGCAGGATCGAATAGCCCGCGGTCACCCGGTTCGAGACGGGGTCGATCACCGGGCGGTTGAGCGGATGGCAAAGCTTCCCGGCCAGGCGGGTCACGGAGTCGCGCATCATCCGCGTGTCGGAGTCGAGTGTCATCACATAGACGACATTTTCGGGCAGCGGCGCTTCCAGCGGCAGGAAGGTCGTATCGGGATCGCCACGCAGCAAAAGGTTCAGCTCGTGCAGCTTGCCGCGCTTGCGCTCCCAGCCCATCCAGCATCTCTGGCTCTCATTGTAGAGCCGACGGCGGTGCAGCAGATGAAACAACGGCGCTCCGTCCCGGGGGTAGCGCTTGTTGAGACGCGCGATCTCGGTGCGCGCGAACGCCAGGATCTCTTGATCCTCGACCCCCTGCTCGCTGCCGCTGTCGGGCCAGTCCGAAAGCAGCGCGAAGCAAAGTTCTCCATGCATGTTTGCGAGGTGATGGACCTCGAGCTTGCGCACAGTCTCTTCGACTTCGTCGCGCGACCCGATCAGCGACGGCACCACGACCAGAGTGCGGGCTTCGGCCGGCACGCCTTCCTTGAACTCGTAGCCGACAAGTCTTGTCGGCTTGAGGAACAGCAGAACCAGCGTGTTGAAAAAGCCGAGCGCCCCTTCGCTCGCCGGCACGGAAAACAGCACCAGCAGCAGGGCCACGGCCGCATCATGCAGACCGAGCGCCTTCAGCGCGCCTCCGGCAAGGAAGACCAGCAGCAGCGTCAGCAGGAATACCGGCACCGCAATGCCGGTCCAGCCGGTGCGCCGGAACGCGCGATTGAGCCGTGTCCCGAAACGCGGACTGTAGCCGATCTCTTTTTCCAGTTCCTCGCGGCGCGAACCAACGAGAAAGAAGCCGACATTGGCGGCATCGTTCGCCTGGTCGGGCGCCGTACCCTCTCCACCGCCCTCTCCCGTCGGGCGCAAGGGCGTCTCGTGGCGGCCGGCCATTTCGGTCGCTCGTTCCGCGACCTCGTACTCCGTCAGGCCGGAGCGACGCGCCAGGTCCTCGATCGCCGTACGGTACTGGTCTCGCGACGGAAAATCCAGCAGCGCGAGGTCGGAGCGCTCGCGCAGCAGCGTATCGATGCGGCTGACTTCTTCGAACCAGACCGTCCAGTCGATATCGTTGATCAGCCGCAGGCCACGCACGATGTTGCCTGTCGTCACATTGCCGCTCGACAGCGTGTCGTGCTCGCCGATCGTTACTTCCTCGGCGTCGGTGCCGGATTTTTCCAGCAGCTTCTCAAGCCATTCCAGGGCCTTTTCGGCATTTTGCGAGCCGTCGCGCAGCCGGTAGAGAAGCTGCGTGGCAAAGGTCGTATCGCGCGCATATTCGTCATAGGCGGCAAGCAGGGAGATGTCTTCCTGGTCGTCGCCCGACCCCAGAATCCTGTCCGCCACCTCATTGGCGGTCCGGCGCAGTTCCCGCGCCCGGTTTACCCGCACCGCGATGCGCCGCAGATTTTCGATCAGCACGAAGCGCAGCAGCGAGGGCAGTGCCCACAATTCACCGATCTTCAACGGCTCGACCGACTGATACCCCTCGACGATGGCCTTGAAGTTTTCAACCGATACGGTGCTGTCGGAATGCGCCACATAGATCCAGGCGATAGTCAGCGCCCGCGGCGCCTTTTCGCCATTGGGCAGTTCCAGCATCGGCAGCTGCCGGTAGAAGCGGCGTGGCAGGTCGCGCTTGATCTGGAAGCTCGTCTCCTCGACGAGATAATGGTTGTCGAGCAGCCATTGCGCGGCCGGCGTGATCATCTCGCCGCGGGCCTGGGCGGCGTTGGTAGAGCGATAAACCGCCAGTATCTTTTCGGCGTTTTCGCGCACGCGCGCCTGGAAATCGAACTTCTCGACGCCGTGGAAGGCCGTGACCTCATTGCGGGCAAGTTGGGCGCCAAGCTCCCGAAGCCTGGCTTCATGCAGGAAATGCGCCCTTATGGGCTGCTCCGCCGCAGGGGGAAAATGCCTGGCCGAGACTTTCAGCCGCTCGGGATCGGTTTGGATATTCATTCAATAGTCCATTTGGGGCACACGCCGGCGCGCGCACACGAATGCCCTGAGGCTTCTAATCATTTGGGCGACGTTTGGTTGCATTGCACAATCATCCCGACGGGACGACAACAATACAGCCCCCGCGACTTGAAGCGATACGGATGCCTGCGCTTTTCCAAGCGCGCAAGCTGTTCTGTCGCGAGCAGCAAACAGACGGTTTGCCGCCCTCGGCTCATGCTCCGTCGATCGCGTCTAATCGGATGAGCCGGCCGGTTCGGGTGCGAGGCTCAACTTCGTCGCGAATCTTCCGGTTTGCAAGGGCTTGCAACGCCGGTGACGGAGCAGTCGGCCATGAAGACGCGCAGCCGGCTACACCCTGCCCCGTCGAACCGCTGGGCCAGCCCAACGACCCGTTCTTCACGGTTCGCATCGCGTTGCCGTTTGCGAGGCCATTTCAGTCAGAACGGGGGTCCTTGACCGCGACCGATCAGCCCGTCTTGCGCCGCGCCTCCCGCATGTCTTTCAAAAGTTGCGCCAGCACCGTCTTCATGTCCTCGTGCTGCGGACTGTCGCGCTTGACCGTCCAGGACGCCTTGCGCTGATGCCAGTCGAAATCAGCCTCGCGAAGCATCGATGTGAACGCCTTGAGTTCGACACCCACTGCTTCAGCCATTTCGGCAGCTGAAATCTTGTCCTTGGCCAACGGCTACTCCCATCATTTTCATCAGCATAGCTCAAATGTGGCGCGTGCGACATATGTGCAACAAAATTTAGCTGTTGATTTCAATACGGTAAATCGTCGCCCGGCCCTCGAGCCGCGCCATGGCCCCTTCAAGCAGCACCGCGTCGAGCGGCCCGGTCTCGCCGGTCACGCCGTCGGCCGTCACCTGCAGCCTCCCCGAATGCACCACCAGCACCACCGTGCCCTGGCGGGCGGGAATGTGGAGGCTGCCGGAAAC
>JBKJRE010000552.1:0-3556 GCA_046594775.1 Rhizobiaceae bacterium
TGTTATGCGTCTATGATCGTTTCAGGCATCCACCGTAAGGGTGAAACCGTATTTGGGAAATGTCTCCCCGCAACCAGCCCCCACCGAATCGCCATCGGAATCAAACGCAAGGCATCAAGATGACAATTGCAGCGCCCTTCATCTCCCGTGTCATGGACATTGAAAAGGACTGGATCGACTACAATGGTCACCTCAATATGGCCTACTACAATGTCCTGTTCGACCGCTGCTCCGACGATGTCTTTGAGGTGATGGGCCTGGGGCCCGGATACGCCGGCGAGCGCCGGCTGACGATCTACACCGCCGAAGTGCACATATGCTACGTTCAGGAGTTGCATCTCGGCGACAAGGTCACATCGACGTTCCAGTTGATCGACCACGACGAAAAGCGGCTGCGCGCCTACCAGGAAATCCGCCATTCCGACGGCTGGCTGGCCGCGACGTCTGAAAGCCTGTCCCTGCATATCGACATGGACGGTCCAAGGGTGGCGCCCTTTCCTGCGGATATATTGCGAAAGGTCGAGGCTATGCGCGCAGCGCATGCGGCCCTCCCCATCCCCGAGCGCGCCGGCCGCGCCATCGCCATAAAGCGCAAATCTTGACCGCACTCATAGACTTGGCCTTGGCTGCCAGGGTCCGTTAACCTTAACAAACAATTAACGTGCACTACGAAATGCCACCTATTGATCCTTGCGACCGACTCGTTTGAAATAGCTGCGTGCCGCTTTTTGGAACTGGCGGATGGTGGCTAGAGGCGAGGATGAAACAGGACATTGGTACGGCGGCCTCCAGGCTGGCCGGAAATCCGCGCATCACCGACTATGACTTTTGGCGCACGTTGAAAAATCTCGAAAACGAGATTTTTCGTATCGCCAGCGTGAAGCAGCCAATTCCCATCGAGATGATCCGCTGGCGCGCCATCATCAGGCAGGCCCGCTCCCGGCGCGGCATATGCGGGGAGTAGTCTGGCCGTTGCCGCCGGCCAGCTTGATGGACTTGACTAACCGCATCGCCAGCCCGTTTTTGTAGCCACGCTCGCTGCATTCAAAGTCACTGGCCAAGTAAATTCTTCTTTGTAACCGATTGAATTTGAAAGGAATTCGGCGGCATTTCCGCGCGTCGTACACCCGTTATTCCGAATTCCTGTGAACCATCCGCCGTCCGCGCCGTTATGGTCGACGATTAGTTTGGATTGAACAGAATGGACGCAAAAGCGCCGTTTTTGGCGATGGACGACTGGCACATGACGGACGACCTGCGTGCCGAGCAGGGCAAGGGCGATCCGTTCGCTGCGGCTATGCGCGCGACGCGAATGTCGATGATAATCACCGACCCGCGTTTGCCTGATAATCCGATCGTCTTCGCCAATGACGCCTTCCTGAAGCTTACCGGCTACGATCGCGCCGACGTCGTCGGCCGAAATTGTCGATTCCTGCAGGGGCCGCTTACGGATCCCGTGGCAGTACAGACGATTCGCGATCACATAGCCGAACGCGCGGACATCAGCATAGACATCCTCAACTATCGCCAGGATGGCAGCACCTTCTGGAACGCACTGTTCATCAGCCCTGTCATCAATGAGGGTGGCGAGCTGCTCTTTTATTTCGCGTCCCAGCTCGACGTCTCCGACCGCAAGAAGGCGGAGCAGCGCATCAACGCCGACAAGGACATGTTCGAACAGGCCGTAAAGGAGCGAACCCTGAAGCTGGAATCGGCACTCGAAACCCAGAAGGCCCTGCTTCACGAAGTCGATCACCGCGTCAAAAACAATCTGCAGATGATCTCGTCCCTGCTGATGATGCAGAGCCGGTCCATCACCGACGAGGCCACGCGTGCGTCTCTGACTGCCGCCTTGGCTCGGATAGAGGCCCTGAGCACGGTGCACCGCCGGCTTTATCAGTCAGACGACGTCTCGACATTCGACGTTGCGGATTTTATGCGAGACCTGGTTCGAGATCTCGTTGCTGCCTCTGGGCAGAACATCGAGCATCATCTCGACCTGGATCCGGTAGTCGTCCCGGCGGATCGTGCAGCGCCCCTCGCGCTCATCGTCAATGAGCTTGTCACCAACACCATCAAACATGCCTTCAAGGGCAGAAGCGCCGACCTTGCCGGCAGCATCAGCGTCAGGCTAAGACAGGTCGGACACACCCTGAGCGTGGGGATTTCCGACAACGGCGTCGGGATGGCGGGCAGCGAAGATTCGAGTTCGTTCGGCCTTCGTCTCATCAAGTCCTTGATCAGGCAATTGCGAGCCGACATCTGCTGGAAAGATGGGGCCCGGAACCAACGTCGAAATAAGAATGCCGATAGATAGCGGAGACAAGGCTCATGGATGATTCCCTTCGTATTCTGATCGTTGAGGATGAAGCCCTTCTCGCCATGGAACTTAAGGCCCTTGTGGAAGAGGCAGGCCACTCTGTTGCCGGCTGGGCGATATCCTCCGAAGAGGCGCGAAGCATGGCCGGAGAGGTATTGGCGGACGTGGCCCTTGTGGATGTTCACCTTGTTGACGGACCCACCGGCGTCGATGTGGGCGAATACATCACTACCAACGGTCTGTCTGCCGTCGTCTTCGTGACGGCCAACCCCAAGCGCATCCCGGAAAATTTCGTCGGCGCCGTCGGTGTTATCGCAAAACCCTATACGCTGAACGGGGTCAAGTCCGCCCTGCGATACCTGCATGAGGGGGTGCGCAGGCCACCCCCGGCAAGCGAACTGCCTGTAGGCTTCACGCTGTCACCGCACTTTGCATCCAGTTGGCGCTCCGGACAAGCGGTCGCCGTGAACGCCTGATAAAGGGGGTTCAGGCGACTTTTGCTTTCAAGAAGCCGATCGTCCGAGCCCAGGCCAGGTCGGCCGCCTCCTTGTTGTAGCGCGCCGCTGACGTGTCATTGTTGAAGGCATGCTGAACGTCCGGATAGATATAAACGGCGAAGTCCTTGCCGCCCGCTTCGAGCGCCGCCTTGTAGGCGTCGATGCCGGCATTGATGCGCTCGTCCTGGCCCGCATAGTGCAGCAGCATCGACGCCTTGATCTTCGGCACGTCTGCAGCGTCCGGTTGCCTGCCGTAATAGGCGACGCCCGCATGGAGGTCCGGCGAATTCACGGCTAGATTGTTGACCAGCCCGCCACCCCAGCAGAAACCGACCGCGCCTACCTTGCCGTTGCCGCCGTCTCGCTCCTTGAGAAAGGCGACGCTGGCAACCGCGTTTGCCACTGCGGTCGCGGCATCCAGTTGGCCGATCATTTCGCGCGCCTTGTCTTCGTCTTCGGGGGTGCCGGCTGGCCACAGGAAATCGGGCGCCAGCGCGACGAAGCCCTCAAGCGCCACGCGGCGCGCCACGTCCCTGATATGCTCGTTGAGCCCGCGATTCTCATGGATGACGATCACCGATCCGAGATCGCCCGGCGCATCCTTCGGGCGCACGAGATAGCCCTTCATCTCGCTGCCGCCAGCATCCCATCGCACGTGTTGGGACGCCAACCGCGCATCGTCGGCGGCCACGATTTCGGCGGCCGCCGGATTGGCTGCCAGCAATGGCATGATCGCCGC
>JBKJRE010000592.1:0-3053 GCA_046594775.1 Rhizobiaceae bacterium
CTACTGCCCTTCGATCGAGGACAAAATCGTCAAATTTGGCGATCGTGACGGCCACCAGATCTTTCTCGAACCGTAGGGTCCTCCAGTCCTTCCGGTTCGAGAAAGATCTGGTGGCCGTCACGATCGCCAAATTTGACGATTTTGTCCTCGATCGAAGGGCAGTAGCGCGGACCAACGCCTTCGATGGAGCCGGAATACATCGCCGATCTCTCGAGATTCTTGCGGATGACATCATGCGTCGCTGAAGTCGTTCGTGTGATGCCGCATTCTATCTGGCGATTGACGATTCGGTCCGTCATGAGGGAGAAGGGCGACGGATTTTCGTCCGCAGCCTGCATTTCCAGCGAGGCCCAGTCGATGGTCCTGCCGTCCAGGCGTGG
The DNA here is from genome assembly GCA_046594775.1 of Rhizobiaceae bacterium. Taxonomy (GTDB): domain Bacteria; phylum Pseudomonadota; class Alphaproteobacteria; order Rhizobiales; family Rhizobiaceae; genus CAMYMG01. The sequence continues at coordinate 381 of JBKJRE010000592.1, forward strand.
TGGCGTACCCGTTTTCAGCCGGCCAAGCGTGAACCCGGCACGCGCCATGGTGGCGGACAGCACCATCGAGGCCTGTTCGTTCATGCGTCCGGCCTGGATTTTTCGCTCGCCGATGTGAATGAGGCCGCGCAGGAATGTGCCGGTGGTCAGGACCGCCGCGCCGCAGGCGAGACGGCGACCGTCGGCCAGCATCACTGCGACGAGCCTGCCTTCGATAATCTCGAAGTCGGCTACTTCAGCCTCTATGACGTCAAGGCCGGCCTGTTCGGCGATGGCTGCCTGCATTGCGCCCGCATAGAGCGCCCGGTCCGCCTGGGTTCGTGGGCCCCTTACAGCAGGCCCCTTGCGGCGGTTGAGGAGGCGGAACTGAATGCCCGCCGCGTCGGCGACACGGCCCATCAGACCATCGAGCGCGTCGATCTCGCGCACCAAATGCCCTTTACCGAGCCCGCCAATTGCCGGGTTGCAGGACATGACGCCGATGGTATCTACGCGCAACGTCACCAGCGCCGTATGGGCGCCCGAGCGAGCAGCCGCACTTGCCGCCTCGCAGCCGGCATGGCCTCCACCAATGACGATGACGTCGTATGAGTTCAGCACGGCGTGCTCCGTTGATCTGCGGAGACATGTGCCCGCAATCCGCTCATGTCAAGCCAGTGAAGCGAACGGGTTTCACGTGAAACAAGTCCGACCTTATGATGTGCATTTGTTTCACGTGAATCACTGGCCATAGCGGCGTTGCGTTTCACGTGAATCATTTGCCGATGCAGAAGGACGAGAAGATCACATCCAAAAGATCCTCGACGTCGACAGCGCCAGAAATCCGGCCCAGCTGTTCCGCAGCGATACGCAAATCATCGGCCCGAAGTTCAAGCCCCTTGTCGACACCCTCCACCGCGGCTCCAAGGTGAAAGGCAGCATGCTTCAGCAACTCGACATGCCTGAGACGAGACGGGAGAACCTCCCCCGCATCGCCCACGGCCTTTCCGGCAAGTTCAGTGATGACGGAAAGAAGCTCGTCAATTCCTTCACCGGTCTCCACAGAAATACGATAATCGAAGGGTTCGCTATCCACCACCTCGACCAAGTCCTGCTTGGTCCCGATCTTCAGCGTCCTCACGTCAGGCAGTGTCGCCCCCAGATCGAGAGGAGCGGCGGCGTCCACAAGGTGGAGCAGCAAGTCGGCGCCGGCGGCACGTGCCATTGCTCGCTCGATACCAATCGTCTCGACACGCCCGGCCGACGCACGAATGCCGGCCGTATCTGTTAAACGCACCTTCATGCCTTCCAGATCGAGCACGAGTTCTACCAAATCGCGCGTCGTACCGGGTTCGTCCGAGACGATGGCGGCATCCCTCTTGGCCAAGGCGTTCAGCAGGCTAGACTTTCCGGCGTTGGGTGAACCGACGATAACCACGTCGAAACCCTGCCGGATCATTTCCGACCGCCTGTACCCAATAATGTGAGACCGCATTTCTTCGAGAAGCAACCCGAGGTCACGCCAGATTGAGCATGCCACAGAGCCGGGGACGTCCGACTCATCGGCAAAGTCGAGTTCTGCCTCGATCATCGCCCTCGCGTGGATCAAGCGCCGGCGCCAAGCCAGATAAAGCGTCGACTGCGCGCCGTCGCTGTTGTGTAGCGCAAGCCGCCGCTGTGCTTCAGTCTCGGCATCCACGAGATCCGCCAGCGCCTCGGCTTCAAGCAGGTCCACCTTGCCGTTCAGAAAGGCACGTCGCGTGAATTCGCCTGGCTCGGCGTGTCGAACACCCGGCAGTGCGGTCATCGCTTCGAGCATCGCCGCCACAACCGACCTTCCGCCGTGAAGATGAAACTCCGCCGAATCCTCCCCGGTAAAGCTGCGGCCGCCAGACAAGAATAGTAACAGTCCCGAATCGATCCGTGATCCGCCCGCATCCCGAAAGGCTCTGTAGTTGGCCAACCGCGGTGCCGGCACCGATCCGGCGATTGTTTCGACGACGAATCGAGTCTGCGGGCCCGAAATGCGGACCACCGCGATGCCTGCAGGAAGCCGTCCGCTCGAGAGCGCGACAATTGAATCCGAAAACGCAAAACTCATGTCAGCCACCGGCCGGAGCAACCGCCCAACCCGGCGGTATGGTTAGCAGAACGTTAACAGACAAGCGACGCGTTACGGAGGTGAATCGATGCCCGCTTCTGGCCACTTCGCTGGGGAACGTTACGTTCTGACCCAGTCACGCAATTCGCATCTGTCGTTGTCGTTGTCCCGAAACCGCGTCCACTTTCGGGCGACATACATCAAGTGTTCATCGAGTCGAAGAAGTCCGCATTGGTCTTGGTCTGCTTCAACTTGTCGATGAGGAACTCGATAGCGTCCGTCGTTCCCATGGGCGCCAGAATGCGGCGCAGGACGAATATCTTCTGCAGATCCTGCTTGGCGACCAGCAGGTCTTCCTTGCGGGTACCGGATTTGAGGATGTCCATGGCCGGATAGATACGCTTGTCGGCAATCTTGCGGTCGAGCACGATTTCGGAATTGCCGGTGCCCTTGAACTCTTCGAAGATAACCTCGTCCATGCGGCTGCCGGTATCGATCAGCGCGGTTGCGATGATGGTCAGCGATCCGCCCTCCTCGATGTTGCGCGCGGCGCCAAAGAAGCGCTTCGGACGCTGCAGCGCATTGGCGTCGAC
>JBKJRE010000598.1:0-3608 GCA_046594775.1 Rhizobiaceae bacterium
CGACGGCGCGCGCAAGCGTGCGTTCGATGCCTTCGCCCATGGCAGCCACTTCGCGGCGAACGGCCTGTCCGACCATCATCACGCGGTCCTGGGCGAGGCTTTCCGGCTCGGCCAGACGAAAGGCCATTTCGGTCATCGATTCAGCGGCGATGCGCATTTCCTGGGCGCGGCGCACCATTGCGGCGAAAGCCCAGAACAGGACCACGGGCACGAAGGCGCCGATGACGAACATGATCCACTGCGGTTGCGACAGAAGTTGTTCAATCGTGCGCGTCTGCCAGATTGCCGGGCCGAACATCTGGTCGGCCAGAAGCACCGATGCGCCGAGCCAGACAGCCGACAACACGGCCACGACCCATGTGATTGTATTGGAGGCCTTTTTATTCAGGCCACCCAGCATGGAACGAAAATCCTTCTGCCGGTCGTCATTGGCCGGCGCAAAGCTGGCGGGCTGGCTGGCCGCCGGACGCTCCACGGGACGCAGTTCCGATTGCGATGTCGGCGTAGGCGTGGGCTTTGGGGTTGGGGCAGGCTCCGCCGAACGCTTCTTGCCGCGGCCCTCCCGGACCAGTTCGTCGGCGGCCTGGGATATCTGGGCCTCCAGGTCGTCCATCGAGGTGGACATGTCGATTTCGTCTTCCGGGGATGCCGAAAGATCAAGGTCGAGGGCGTATTCAAGCTCCTCGGACACTTCGTTGTCGATATTCCTGATGGTGGTCGATTTCTTCGCCATGCCGCCGTTACCCTTTACTCGAAGTGCGCAAACGCCAGTTTTCTGGTCTTTCGCGGTCCGCGCACAAGGCTAAATATGGACCCGCCGTATCGTAGTGACACATACTGGTAAAGGAAACATGCAAACCGGCGGTTACCTAAAAGTTTAAACATAAGGTTAATAGTGCCACGAATTTGGCGGATTTGAGCCCGAGGGGATCACACCGCCGATTAACGGCTTGTCCATGTAATCCGGCCTATCTTGGGACGGTTGGTGTTGTGTTTTCCTGGGGATCCTCTTGACTGCCTTGAACAAGAATGACGCTGTCGCATTCTCCATGCCGGGTGGAGAGGTATCCGCCACTGCCCGAGCCCGTCCTATCGACCTGACCCATTTGGCGAGCCAAACGATGGGGGATCGCGACCTTGAGCAGGAAGTTCTCAAGCTTTTCGTCGAGCAGGCTCTGGCCGTTCGTGACCAGATCGACAATGCCGACGAGAAGGAGCGGCTATTTCTGGCGCACTCTTTAAAGGGTTCGGCGCGCAGCGTGGGGGCTTCGGCAATCGCGGAATGCGCCGATGCCATCGAGAAGAATCCCGGCGACCGGCAGCTTGTGAAGCGGCTTGCCCGACGGATTGACGAGGCCAGGGATTTCATTGCCGCCATTGGCCGTTAAACAGTCTGCCTGCTGAACGACAGTTTTGGGCGTATTCGCGCAACGGTTGACTCGGCTGCCGGAGTCATTATCTCGGGTGACTAATTTTCGGGAACTCCAATGACCAAAATTTCCTTTATTGCGCATAATGGCACCCGCTTCGACGTCGAAGCCGAAAACGGCTCGACCGTCATGGAAAACGCCATCCGCAATGCGGTGCCTGGCATCGAGGCCGAGTGTGGCGGGGCCTGCGCTTGCGCGACGTGCCACGTCTACGTCGACGAAGCATGGACAGCCGAGGTGGGGGAGCCCGAGGCGATGGAGGAAGACATGCTGGACTTTGCCTATGAGGTCCGGCCGAGTTCCCGGTTATCCTGCCAGATCAAAGTGCGCGACGCACTTGACGGGCTGGTTGTGGAAGTGCCGGAACGGCAGGGCTGAAGCAGGCTCAGCCGCGGGCGGTTGCCTGAGCGGCGGCGCGGACGGCCGATACCAAGCAAAGGGCATAACATGGCTTCTGTGACCAAGACCGACGTGCTGATCGTTGGGGCAGGGCCTGTCGGCCTGTTTGCGGTGTTCGAACTTGGCCTTTTCGACATGAAATGCCATTTGATCGACATTCTGGACAGGCCCGGCGGGCAATGCGCCGAACTGTATCCCGAGAAGCCCATCTATGACATTCCAGCCCTGCCGTCGGTCTCCGCGCAGGAGCTTGTCGACCGGCTGATGGAGCAGATCGCGCCTTTTCAGCCGCAGTTCACCTATAATCGCATGGTGTCGGGATTGGAGAAACTTGAAGACGGCAGTTTTCGCGTCACGACGGATGAGGGCGAGTTGTTCGAGGCGAAAATCGTGGTGATCGCTGCCGGTGGCGGTTCTTTCCAGCCGAAGCGGCCTCCCATTCCCGGCATCGAAGCCTATGAGGGCAAAAGCGTCTTCTATTCCGTACGCAGGATGGAAGAATTCCGCGGCCATGATGTGATGATCGTTGGCGGTGGAGATTCGGCGCTCGACTGGACGCTCAATCTACAGCCGATTGCAAACAGCGTTACGCTTGTACACCGGCGGCCGGAATTTCGCGCTTCGCCCGATAGCGTCAACAAGATGTACGCCAAGCATGAGATGGAAGAACTGGGGTTTCTGGTCGGCCAGGTGACCGGGCTGACCGGCTCGGACGGCTCGCTTGTTTCGGCAACCGTGAAGGGCCCGCATGGCGATGCGGAAGTGCCCTGTACCCGGCTGCTGCCGTTTTTCGGCCTGACGATGAAGCTCGGACCGATTGCCGAATGGGGGCTCAATCTGCACGAGAACCTCATTCCGGTGGACACGGAGAAGTTCCAGACTTCGGTGCCAGGCATTTTCGCCGTTGGCGACATCAACTGGTATCCGGGCAAGCTGAAGCTCATCCTGTCAGGGTTCCATGAGGTGGCGTTGATGGCGCAGGCAGCCAAGCGGATCGTCAGCCCCGGCGAACGGGTGGTTTTCCAGTACACGACATCATCGACGAGCTTGCAGAAGAAACTCGGCGTGGTGTGAACGTCATCCGGGAATCTTGCCTGATTCTATCTGTTGCATCCGGTAGTTCAGGAGCCTCAGCATCCGGCGCTCGAAATTGATGCCTTCGACGCGGTCGAAGCGTTCCTGGGCTTTGTCGTGCCGAGCCAGTATCTTTGCCGAGGTGGCCTTGGCCTTGGCGGCGACAATTGCGCAGTTGTTCTGCCGCGCAATTGCAAGCAATGCCTGCTCCAGTTCGCGAGCATAGTTCTTGGCGATCACGACATGGCTTTCTTCATGGCGCCTGATGTCGCTCGACAGCGTGTCCCAGATGATCCGCACGTCCTCGCTGGCCTTGCCGCGCTGCCCCCAGCGCGGAAGGATAACCTTGGCCTTGACCGACGCGACAGCCTTCTCGACGCGGCAGTAACCCTTTTTCTCGCTGTAGCTCAGCTTCGTGGAGAATTCCATTTGCGTGGCGCCGGGGTGACGCCGCCCGGTACTCTTGACCTGGGGCCCGCGCGTGGCAAGTTCCGATTCCAGTTGATCGAGCGTCGTGCCGCCGACCGTGAAGTAGCTGTAGGTCTTCGTCAGATTGGCCGCCGGCGCCGGGCAAGCTGCCAGAACGGAGAGAGTCGCCAAAAAAATTCGTTTCATCATGGATGCCTTGTCGACCAAGCTTGCGACAGCGTACAGCGCGGCGCAACGGAATTCGTAGGGTTTCAGGCCAGGGTCCCGAGCTAGCGG
>JBKJRE010000147.1:0-2937 GCA_046594775.1 Rhizobiaceae bacterium
ACATGAAATGACCAGGGCCGCCATCCGCCACGTGGCCGTTATCGATATCGGCAAGACCAACGCCAAGGTGGCGCTGGTCGATCTCGACACGCGGTGCGAGCTGATCTCGCCAACCCAGCCCAACCGGGTCCGCAGCGACGGGCCATATCCGCATCACGATGTTGACGCGATCTGGAAATTCGTCCTCGACGGTTTGAAAGCACTGCGACGCGAAAATCAGATCGACGCGGTGTCCATAACCACCCATGGTGCGACGGCGGCGCTGGTCGATGCAAGGGGCGAACTCGCCATGCCCGTTCTCGATTACGAGTTCGACGGCCCGGACGAAATGCGCGACGCCTATGAAAAGATCCGGGCGCCATTTTCCGAGACCGGATCGCCAGCGTTGCCGGCCGGGCTCAATCTCGGCGCACAGCTCTTCTGGCAGCAACGGCGTTTCTCCGACGCTTTCGCCGAAGCCCGGGCAATCCTGACCTACCCTCAGTTCTGGACCATGAAACTCACGGGCGTTGCGGCAAGCGAAGTCACGTCGCTGGGCTGTCACACCGATCTCTGGAACCCGAATGCGCGAGACTTCTCAACGCTGGTGGACCAGATGGGCTGGCGCCGCCTGTTCCCACCGATGCGCCGTGCGGCAGACTTGCTTGGCCCGCTGCTTCCAGAGATAGCGACGCGCACCGGCATCGATCCAGAAACCCCCGTCGCCTGCGGCATCCATGATTCCAACGCGTCGCTGCTGCCGCACCTTGAGGCGCGAAAGCCCCCCTTTGCGGTGGTATCGACAGGCACCTGGGTGGTTTCGATGGCGGTCGGCGGCCGCCAGGCCCCGCTCGATCCGGCACGCGACACGCTGGTCAACGTCAGCGCGTTCGGAGATCCCGTTCCCTCGGCCCGTTTCATGGGCGGGCGGGAGTTCGAGCAGATGGTGCCGGATATCAAACCTGCCACCGGCGACGACTGGTCCGGCGTGCTGTCGGGCTCGGTGATGCTTCTGCCGTCTGTAAGCCGCGGTTCAGGTCCCTATCCAGCCCAACCTTTCGCCTGGCATCCGGCTGAACCGGTGGGGCGTGAGCGGCTGACCGCGGCGAGTTTCTACCTTGCGCTGATGACAGCGACCTGCCTCGACCTTGTCGGAGCAGACGGGGATATTGTCGTCGAGGGCCCGTTCGCCGGAAACGGCGCCTATCTTTCGATGCTTGCTGCCGCCACTGGAAGGCCTGTTGCCGCTCAACGCAGTTCCACAGGCACGAGCCTTGGCGCCGCGCTTCTGGTCCGCAGCGCCTCAGGGCTGTCGCAGGCCGAGCCGGTGCGGACGAGCAGCCAGGATGGCGCAATGCAGTCATACGCGAGGCGATGGATCGCTGCTGCTTCGCAAAACCGGCGCTAACGCCGAACGGGGCTGTCGGCCAGGCATTGAACTTGGTCCTTTTTGTTGGGCCTGGATCACGGTTCCGCGATACCTCGGCAAAGGTCGATGCTTGTATGGCGCCCCTAGCGCCGCAGTTGGTCATAGTTGGCTAAACGCCCTCAACGCGAGGGTTCAAGCATCGTGGCCCGCTTTGCAAAAGGCACTGTCGGGAAATGGCTGTTGGCTACCTATCGTCAACTTACGAAAACGCCAGCGCCATTGGGTGTTGGTGCCCATTGATGGGGACCGCTTCTTTCTGATCTCCGCTGCAAACATTGGCCCGAACCGGTTCCACCACACACGCACCGTCTCGTGGCTGATGTCGATGCCGCGTTCATTGAGCAGCTCCTCGACCTGACGAAGCGACTGAGGGAAGCGTGCCTACATCATAAACGCAAGGCGAATGATCTCCGGCGTGGTCTTGAAGTATCGGAACGGATTTCTCATCCGAGAGGGGCTCCGAACCGCACCTCCGCGGCTCAAGCCATTTTGCCATGACATTGCCAAGACTGATGGTCTGAACTTTGATTGAGCGATTGGACGGAACAAAACTCTGGACGTGGCGATGCCATTCATCATCACCCGCTGGCAAATGTGATTTCGGGACTGGACTTGTGCTCAGCAGAACGCATTGGTGCGTCCAAGGTGCAGCGTTGAGGCCGCAATCGGCGAAGCCGCATCTGTGGCGCATAGACTCAATGATGCCACCCTGTCAGGGCAGCGCAGCATTCTTGCGGCCCTCTTCCAAAGATCGTTCTAGGGATCGAAACAAATACCTTCAACGTCGATGCTGCAAGCGCTGGTCCGATTGCTCACGTCAGGGGAAGCCAGGTCGACTTCGGAAACCGGCGCGGACAGGGACGACCAGCACGACGAGAATCAAGCAACTATAGACCTCGCCTTGCCCGTCAAACTGAAACGGCGCGGCAATGAAATGCGTCTGGTGATCGAAGGTGAGAACCACAACCAACTGCCCGATCCGCATCTGGTCAGGATGGTGGCCAGTGCGCATATCTATCTCGAGCGAATGATCGAGAACCCCACACTTGGACCAGACGTGTCGCCGAACAGTTCGGCGTCAACCGTGTCGATGTTGGACGGGTCTTGCCACTGGCGTTCCTGGCGCCGCGCCGTCTCGATCAGGTCATGGGCGGCAATCAACCAGCCGATCTATCGGCTCCGACCACAGAAGCGGAAGGTCCTGACGAGCAAGCTGGCGGGCCGATAGATCGGCTGGTTGGGTACTGTAACCTGATGTCTGGAAATTCTGTCGTGGCGTCGGTCACGCGTCCCTGCCGTGGCATGCCGCGGCAGGGACGGCCCATCCTGATATTCCATGGAGTTGCAACACCACCATGGAGACGGTCGAATGGACGGACGGAATGATACGGCGATCGAGGCGGTACTGGAACATCTGATTGAGAATGGCCCGGGCGACATTGCCACGGTCTTTGGCCGTGCGTTTGAGCTGGCGATGCAGATCGAACGCAAGCGGTTCCTGCGCGCGGGTTCATATGAGCGCACGGCGG
>JBKJRE010000044.1:0-4338 GCA_046594775.1 Rhizobiaceae bacterium
TGCGCCGTACCGCTCATAAAGGCGATGACGACCGTGCCGACAATGGCGCCGCCAACGGCATAGAACAACCAGTCACGCTTGCCGAGAACCTCTCCGAGAAGGATTACGGGCACAGCGGGGATGAAAGCGAAATAGGCAATGAAAAGGGTGATGAACGGGACGGAGACGAGCATCGAACCGACGACGACCGGCAGGGACTCCTCGGGTCTCAGATTGATCACGCCAAGCAAAAGTATGTTCAGGAAGACACTCGCGGCAAGGGACGCAAGGGCATAACCGACGATGATAACGAGGAAGCGGCCAAGGTAAGCGAAAACCGCGGCCATCAGGCCTCGCCGTGCCCGGCAATCATCATTGCTTCCAGCGCCAGCCTGTCCGTCCTCTTCATGCGCTCGGATTCCGACTTCAACTGGCCGCAGGCGGCCAGAATGTCCCGGCCGCGGGGGGTTCGGATGGGCGAGGCATAACCGGCCGCGTTGATGTAGTCGGAGAATTTCTCGATCGTTTCCCAGTCGGAGCACTGATAATTCGTGCCCGGCCACGGGTTGAAAGGAATGAGATTGATCTTGGCCGGAATGCCCTTCAGCAATTTCACCAGTTCCCGGGCGTCGGCGAGGCTGTCGTTGACGTCTTTCAGCATCACATATTCGAAGGTGATGCGCCTGGCGTTCGAAAGACCGGGATAGGCGCGGCAGGCGGCAATCAGTTCCTTGAGCGGATGCTTCTTGTTGATCGGCACCAGCATGTCGCGCAGATCGTCATTGGTGGCATGCAGAGAGATCGCCAGCATGACGCCGATCTCCTCGCCTGTACGAAATATTTCGGGCACGACACCCGAGGTCGAAAGCGTAATCCGACGCTTGGAAAGGGAAAGACCGTCGCCATCCGAAGCGATCAGCAACGCCTTCTTGACGGCCTCGAAATTGTACAGGGGCTCGCCCATCCCCATCATGACGATGTTGGAGATTTTCCGACCGTCCGCCGGAACGATCGCGCCGTCCGGCGTGTCGCGGTCCGGAAAATCGCCGAGCCGGTCGCGCGCCGTCATCAACTGTGTCAGGATTTCCTCGGCGGTCAGGTTGCGAACCAGCTTCTGGGTGCCGGTGTGGCAGAAGGAGCAGGTCAGCGTGCAGCCAACCTGCGACGAAATGCAGAGCGTGCCGCGGCCTTGTTCAGGGATGTAGACGGTTTCAATCTCGACAGGCCGTCCGGCGCCGCGCGGCGGGAAGCGGAACAGCCATTTGCGGGTGCCGTCGGTGGAAATCTGTTCCTCGACGATTTCCGGCCGGGCAATGTCGAAATGCTTCGCCAGCTCGATCCGGAGATCCTTGGATATGTTGAACATGTGCGCGAAGTCCGAGACGCCCCGCACATAGAGCCAGTGCCAAAGCTGCTGCGCGCGCATCCTGGCCTGACGCTCGGGCACGACGCCTGCGGCCATGAGAGCTTCGCTGATTTCAGCCCGGGTCAGACCGATCAGCGACGCCTTCGCGCGCAGGGGTGCTGGCCCGCGAAGGGCATGGCGCGTGGCGTTGTCGGCAAGGTTGAGTGCAACGGTCATGGCAGGGGCTATGGGTGGATCGGGCCGGATTGTCGACATATGGCGCGCACATAGCATGACCGGAGAGTTGCGTCACGCTTGTCGGTTGACACCAGACGCCGAACAACCTTGATGAAGGCGACTGCAACAGGCGGACGGCAATCTTGGCGCGCATTGAGAAAAACTTCCCGGTCCTGCGCCGTTCGCGTGCCATGTGGACCTCGAGGCGCGTTTGGCAGCCCAGGATCGTGTTCTGGGCGGGCGCCATCGGGATCGGCCTTATCAGCGTGCTGTTCGCCCATATGGCTGACGCCGCGCAGTCGCTGTTCCAGCTGGCAACCGACGCCGAGGGCTGGCGATCGGCGCTGCCGATCATCATCACGCCCGTTGGCTTCGTGCTGTGCGCGTGGCTTGCGCATAGCTGGTTTCCGGGTTCGCAGGGCAGCGGCATACCCCAAGCCATCGCGGCACGCGTTCTGCGCGACGATTCCGACCGCAGCCACATCCTCTCGCTAAAGCTGGTTGTCGGGAAGATCCTGCTGACGGTGCTGGGCCTGTTATGCGGCGCTTCGATCGGCCGTGAGGGGCCAACGGTGCAGGTCGGCGCATCGCTCATGCTCCAGGCGGCGCGCTGGGGCGGCATGGCGCATGCCCGCGGGCTGATCCTCGCCGGTTCGGCCGCTGGAATTGCAGCGGCCTTCAACACGCCGCTTGCCGGCATCGTTTTCGCCATTGAGGAAATGGGCCGCAGCTACCAGTCGCGCACCAACGGCATCGTCTTGTCGGCGGTCATTCTGGCCGGCCTGGCGGCCATCGGGCTGGTCGGCAATTATACCTATTTCGGCGTTACCGACTCCAAGATCGGGTCAGCCGGCGACTGGTTCCTTGTGGTGGCCTGCGGGATTGTGGGGGGCGGACTGGGGGCCGGGTTCAGCTGGGCGGCGCTTCGCGCGATCCGCCGGCTGCGGCGATGGGTTCAGCCCCATCCGCTGAAGCGCACGCTGGTCTTCGCTGGCGCCTGCGGGCTCACCGTGGCGGCGATCGGCCTGATGTCGGGAGGCCAGACCTTCGGCACCGGCTATGTCCAGGCGCGCAGCGCCATCGAGGGCAACGCGTTGCCGATATTCTTCTTTGCCGAAAAACTTGCCGCGGGCCTGATATCGATGGTGTCGGGCATTCCGGGCGGCATCTTCGCGCCGTCGCTTTCGGTCGGCGCGGGTATTGGAAGCACGCTTGGCCTGCTGCTGGGGGCCGATATCGGTCTTGCCGCGCTGCTCGGCATGGCCGGCTATTTTGCCGGAGTGGTTCAGGCGCCGATGACCGCTTTCGTGATCATTCTGGAGATGACCGGCAACCATGACAATGTCATCCCGCTGATGTGCTCGGCGATGCTAGGCTACGGGACGGCGCGCATGCTTTCGCGAGAGCCGCTCTACCACGCCATGTCGCGGCTTATCATTGCAGACGGACTACGCCGCAAGCGCGCCGAAGCGCCCCCTTCACCCAAAGCCGCGGATGGCGAGGGAATGCCGGACAAGGACATCGACGGTCCGCGAAACGCCTGATCTATCGACCCAGGTTTACTTGCAGCTTGAGATCGAGTTCAACGCCGCGGTAATGCCACGCAGCGAGAAGGTATAGCTGGTCGGGTTGTCGCGTCCGGAGCGGGCCTGAACCTCCATTTCCGATCCTGCCTTCATGGCCGCGATGAGTTGCGGCTCCTCCGCGGCGTTTTCGACCCAGGCCGACTTTGCCTTGGTGAACATCGAGAATTTCTTGCCATCGATGTTGACCGTAACCTTGGAGCCTTCCTTGAGCTCATAGCCGGCGATAAACTGGGGCTCGAAGGACACCGCCTGACCCGGCCTCTGGCTGACGAAGAAGAACATATCGCCATGATCGAGCGTCACAGGTTTCATCGATTTCGGCTTGGGCACGGTAAGCACGTAGCATACCTTGCCGCTGGTCGCTTGGTAGCTGTAGGTCGCCCAGTCGCCGTGTTCGGCCATTTTCCTGGCCGATTGTGCAAAAGCCGGACTGGTGGCCGCGACCACCGCCAAGCTCAAGAATATCGCTTTCAATCGCCGCATCGTTGTACCGTCATCCTGTATTTCCAGCCTATCGCGCGCAAACCGGAATCTGCGCCCGCATGTCGATTCACTTTGATTTAATCTGGGTTACCAAACGATGAACATCCGACCAATAGTCGTCATCATTCGCCAATGCCGCCACTTTTCGCAAACCCCAGAACGTACCGACCGCGCTTCCTGACGCCCACCCAATGGCATGAAAGCGGCGAGAGTTTGACTTTGTGCTCGCCGTTCAAGCCTTTCCGAGCGCCTGTTTCGCCAACAGGCGGTGGGCCGGCGTCATGTGGGCGCGCACTGCCGAGATTGCGGCCGTGAGCACGGCGATGTCATCGGTGAAGCCCAATCCGACGATAACGTCGGGAATGGTGTCGGCAGGAAGGATGAAATAGCCGAGCGCAGCGATGAGAATTCCCTTGGCGCGAAGCGGTGTGTTGCTGTCGAGCGCGCAATAATAGGCGGCGACGACCTCATCCAGGAAAGGTACCTGACGCGCCGCCTTGCGGGCGGTCTGCCAGAATTTTTCGCGCAAATGATCTTCGCGGGCTCCAGCGCCCGGTGCCTGGCTCGCGCTGTTTGATCGGTTTTTTCCCACCATCGTTTATCTCCTCCTAAAGATGTGGGAAACCAGTGCGCCCGGCGCAAGATCCGCGTTACATTTGGGCGTAGCGGTTCATTTTGCGCGCGAGGTCGAAATCAAGGGCGGTCAGT
>JBKJRE010000335.1:0-11395 GCA_046594775.1 Rhizobiaceae bacterium
GCCAGAACGCCCTGCTTGCGAATGTCTGGACCGGGGTTGGCGCGGCGACATGCACCATCGTGGAACCCGACCGGCATCATTTCACTATCATTGACGGGCTGGCCGATCCGGATCATGCCTTGACGCGGACGCTGCTGGCGCAATGATGCCGCTGGCTCTATGAAGCGACATTCTGAAAGATCAGAGCTGACGGGAATACAGAGATGAGAGCGGTTTTTGTGCAGTTGCAGTGCCAGCCAGGAAAGACCTACGAGGTCGCGCACGCGCTGTTCGAACGCGAGATCGTCTCCGAGCTCTATTCGACCAGCGGTGAATACGACCTGCTGATGAAAATCTATGTCGATAATGAAGATGACATTGGCAAATTCATCAACGAACACGTCGCCGACGTTCCCGGCATTGTCCGCTCGCTGACGACGCTGACGTTCAAAGCGTTCTGAAGTGCGTTGCGCCGATATCTGGGCGTCGCACTTCAAGCCGGTCTCACCCTGAAGTGAACGTCACGGACCGGCGCGCGGATTGACCGCGCTCGGGCGACAATGCTCAAACGCCGGTCAAACCGCGTATCAATGGGAGGCTGGATTGAAAAAGGCACTTTTGGGCATCGCCTCGCTGCTTGCCATGACGGTCGGAGCGACAGCCGACGGTCCCGACCCGGCGAAATGGCAGGCCGTGCTGGCCGAGGCGAAAGGGGAAACAGTCTATTTCAACGCCTGGGGAGGAGCTGAAAACATCAATGCCTATCTTGAATGGACTGGTGGCGAACTTGCACGCCGCTATGGGGTGAAGCTTGTCCATGTCAAACTCGACGATACCGCCAATGCGGTTGCCAAGGTGGTGGCCGAGAAGGCGGCGGGCCGGAACGCGGGCGGGACCGTCGATCTGATCTGGATCAATGGTGAGAATTTTGCCTCGATGAAGCAGCAGGCGCTGCTGTTTGAGCCCGGATGGTCGGAGAAGCTCCCCAACTGGAAATATGTCGATGTGGAGAACAAGCCGACCGTCCGCACGGACTTCACGATCCCTGTCGAGGGGCTTGAAAGCCCTTGGGGCATGGGAAAGCTGGTGTTCTTCCACGATTCTGCCCGCACCGTGGCAGACTCCATGCCGAAATCGGCGCGCGAGCTTCTGTCATGGGCCAGGGAACACCCAGGCCGCTTCTCCTACCCGCAGCCTCCTGATTTCATCGGTTCATCGTTTCTGAAACAGGTGCTGACCGAACTGGTGACCGACCGCGCCGTGCTTTCGAAGCCCGTCGACGAGACGACGTTCGAGGAGATTACGGGACCGCTGTTTGCGTGGCTCGACGAGATCAACCCGCTTCTTTGGCGCGGCGGCAAAAGTTTCCCGCAGAACTATTCGGCGATGAAGCAACTGCTCGCCGACAACGAGGTAGACATCATCTTCGCGTTCAACCCGTCGGAGGCGTCGGGCGCCATTGCGGCCGGCGAACTGCCCGACACGGTGCGCTCCTTCACCTTCCCGGGCGGCACGCTGTCCAACACGCATTTCGTTGCGATCCCTTACAACGCGGCGGCCAAGGCCGGCGCGTTGGTGCTCGCCGATTTCCTCATCTCGCCGGAAGCCCAGGCGCACAAGCAGGACCCCAAGGTCTGGGGCGACCCGACCGTGCTGGCGATGTCGGCGCTCGACGCGAAGGACCGGGCACGCTTCGACGGGCTCGACCTCGGCGTCGCAACGCTAAAGCCAGACGAATTGGGACCAGCACTCGACGAGCCGCATCCAAGCTGGATAGAACGGCTGGAGACCGAGTGGAAGCGGCGGTACGGTGCGGCCAACTGACCGGTGTCGGGCCTGGTAATCCGGCGGCCCTGCCTGTCGGTGTTCCAACGGGGCTCTTGCCGTCATGCTGACACGTCTCGGACCGCCGCTCGCCATTTTTCTGCTTGCCGGACCTATCATCGCCGGGCTTGCCGGGACCATTCTTCCGGCGTTCGGCTATTTTCCGGCGCTGGGCGGCGTCGGGTTAACGCTTGACCCGATCGCTGATCTGCTTGCCAAGCCTGGTATCTGGACTTCAGCGGCGCTCAGTCTCGGTATCGGCCTCACAACGACTGCGGTTTCCCTGCTGACCGTGATGCTGTTCATCGCCGGATGGTCGGGAAGCCGGACGTTCGCGCGCCTTCAGCACATGATCACGCCGCTGCTGTCGGTTCCCCATGCGGCTGTGGCCTTCGGTCTGGCTTTCCTGATCGCTCCATCGGGCATGCTGGCTCGGCTGGTTTCTCCCGGCCTGACCGGCTGGTCACAGCCCCCGGATATGCTCATCGTCCATGACGCCGCAGGCCTGTCGATGATGGCGGGGCTGATCGTCAAGGAAATCCCCTTCCTGCTCCTGATCGCGCTTGCGGCGCTGCCGCAGACCGAACCGGTGCGCACGCGCGCGCTTACCACATCGATTGGTTACGGCGCCGTCGCCGGCTTTCTGCATGGCAATTGGCCGCCGCTGTATCGTCAGATGAGGCTCGCGGTCTTCGCCGTCATCGCCTTTTCGACATCGGTGGTCGATGTTGCCCAGATTCTGGGACCTACGACGCCAGCGCCGCTCGCCGCGCGGCTTGTCGAATGGATGCGCGATCCCGACCTGTCAATGCGCTTTCTCGCCTCTGCCGGCGCTCTGCTGCAGCTGGGTTTGACCATTCTGGCCATCTTGTTCTGGGTCTCTCTCGAGTTCGCGGCGAGCGCAATCTGTACCCGAATCCGGGACACAGGTTGGCGATTTCGTGGCGATGCGTGGCTGCGCATCTCTGCGATCGGCGGCGTGCTTGTCGCCGCACTTGCAGTATTTGCCGGGCTTGCCACCCTCGGTCTCTGGTCCATCGCCGGACTTTGGCAGTATCCCGATGCGCTGCCGCAATGGTTGACCCTGAACAACTGGATGGCGGCGCTACCCCGCATCGCCGAACCGCTTGCAACCACGCTGGCTGTAGCAGTACTCGGCACACTCATCGCGGTGGTGCTGAGCCTGCTGTCGCTGCTACGCGAGGACGAAACCGGGCGGCGTGCCGGGCGGGGCGCAATGATGCTGCTCTACCTGCCGCTGATCGTGCCTCAAGTAGCGTTCCTGTTCGGCCTTCAGCTCATCCTGATCCTATCGGGCACGGTTGCAAGCCTGCCGGCGCTGGTGCTGGCGCATCTCGTCTTCATCATGCCCTACGTCTTCCTGTGCCTATCGGACCCCTGGCGGGCCTTTGATCGCCGTTATGAAGCCGTCGCGGCCGGGCTGGGAAAATCGCGATGGTCGGTTGTCCTGCGCGTCAAGCTGCCAATGCTCTCCCGCTCCATAATGATCGCTGCAGCAGTGGGCTTCGCCGTTTCGGTGGGCCTCTATCTGCCTACCGTTCTGATCGGCGCCGGGCGGCTGGAAACGATAACCACGGAGGCGGTCGCGCTCGCCTCAGGCGGCAACCGCCGCGTCATTGGCGTCTACGCCTTCCTGCAGATGGTCCTGCCGGCGCTGGGCTTTCTGGTTGCGACTGCCGGCCCGGCACTGATATTCCGGCGTCGTCGCGCGATGCGCGTCTAGAACGGGAACGCACAAGCGCATGGCGACTGCCGGACTTTTCATCGACCGCGTCTCGATCGCCCTGAATGGCACGCCGCTTTTATCTGTCGATGCACGGGTTGCACCGGGCGAGGTGTTCACGGTGATGGGGCCATCCGGCTCCGGGAAGTCGACACTGCTTGCGTTCATTGGAGGCTTTCTGGACCCGGCGTTCACGGCCAGTGGGAAGGTTTTCATCGACGAGACCGAGTTAACGTCGCTGCAGGCCCAGGATCGCCATGCCGGCATCCTGTTTCAGGACCCGCTGCTGTTCCCCCACATGTCGGTCTGCGGCAATCTCACCTTCGCCATCCCGGCCTCGGTCAGGGGTGCGACTGCAAGGGCGGCGATTGCCGATGACGCGCTTGATGGCGTCGGCCTTGCAGGGGCGGGAGCGCGCGATCCCGACACGCTGTCGGGCGGCGAGAAAGCGCGCGTGGCGCTGGCTCGTGCGCTGCTGTCAGGGCCACGCATATTGCTGCTTGATGAACCGTTTTCCAAGCTCGACGCCAATCTGCGTCAGCAGATGCGGGAACTGGTGTTTTCGAGGGCGCGCGAGCTGGCGCTGCCGGTGGTGCTGGTAACGCATGACGAGGCGGATGCCGCCGCCGCTGGCGGCGCCACGCTGCGCATCGACGGCAGCTGATGCGCGCGTTGCCGGACCTGCCAGTCACGGAGGTCTTGCCCGGCCTTCGCCGCGCGCTGGAGGCCGGCAGGAACGTCGTTCTGGTGGCGCCGCCGGGCGCCGGCAAGACAACGCTGGTTCCGCTGGCGCTGCTGGAGGCGTCATGGCTGGGTGACGGCCGAATCGTGTTGCTTGAACCACGTCGTCTGGCGGCGCGCGCCGCGGCGCGGCGCATGGCCTCATTGCTCGACGAAGAGCCCGGCGAAACGGTCGGCTATGCCATGCGCATGGAAAACAGGATGTCGGCGCGTACCCGCATCATGGTCGTCACCGAAGGAGTCCTGGCACGCATGATCCTCGACGATCCGGAATTGCCCGGCATTTCAGCCGTGATTTTCGACGAGTTCCACGAGCGGTCGCTCGACGGAGATTTCGGGCTGGCGCTGGCGCTCGATGTGCAGGACGGGCTGCGCCCCGACCTGCGGCTGGTGGTGATGTCGGCGACGCTCGACGGCGCACGCGTGGCAAAGCTGCTGGACGACGCGCCGGTAATCGAAAGCCTCGGCCGAAGCTTCCCGATCGACATCCGCTACCAGGAACGCGCAGCCGGGATTGCAATCGAGGCCGCCATGGCCAAGGCCATCCGCGACACTATCGCGAATGAAAACGGAAGCGTTCTGGCCTTTCTGCCAGGGCAGCGTGAAATCCAGCGTACGGCGGAGCGACTCGAGGGGCGGCTGCCGGCCAACTGCGATGTGGCGCCGCTCTATGGAATGCTCGACGGCAAGGCGCAGGACGCCGCTATCCATCCGGGACCGCCCGGGCGGCGCAAGATCGTGCTTGCGACGTCAATCGCCGAGACCTCGATAACCATTGACGGGGTGCGAGTGGTGATCGATTCGGGTCTTTCAAGATTGCCGCAATACGTTCCCGCATCGGGTCTGACGCGGCTGGAAACCGTGCGCGCATCCCGCGCATCCGCCGACCAGCGGGCCGGGCGCGCCGGTCGTACCGGGCCTGGAATTGCCATACGGCTTTGGCGAGCCGAGCAGACAGCGGCCCTGCCGGCTTTCACGCCGCCGGAGATTCTGCAGGCCGATCTTTCCGGCATCCTTCTCGACTGCGCTGCTTTCGGCGTCGCCGATCCCGCGATGTTGCGCTTTCTTGATCCGCCGCCACGACCGGCGCTGAACGAAGCGCGCGCCCTGCTTGTTGGGCTCGAGGCCATCGACGAGGCGGGAAGGCTGACCGCGGACGGCAAGGCGATGCGCCGGCTGGCCCTGCCGGTAAGGCTTTCGCATATGGTTGCGGTCGCCGCCGAAACCGGGCAGGAGCGCCAGGCAGCGCTGCTCGCAGTGCTGCTCACAGAACGGGGACTGGGAGGCGATTCGGCCGATCTCGAGCGTCGCCTGGCGCGCTTCCTGAGCGACCGCTCACCGCGCGCCACGTCTGCACGGCAGCTGGCGGAACGACTGGCCAAGACGGCATCGCTGAAGCGGCGGGGCGGGAGATCAGAAGGCGCGCGAGGCGAGACCGGCGGGCTTCTGCTGGGCGCCTGGCCCGACCGCGTCGCCAAGGCGCGGGGCGAGCGCGGACGCTTCGTGCTCGCCAACGGCAGCGGCGCGCAACTCGACGCGGCTGATGCGATGGCGGGCGAGGCGTTCCTGGTGGTCGCCGACCTGCAGGGGAAGGCGCAGAACGCCCGCATAACGGCTGCCGCAGCCGTCTCGGAAGAGGCGGTCCGGGCCGCGCTTTCGCACGTCGTCGAAACGAGCAGCGAAAGCGCGTTCGATGCCGAAAGGCGCGCCGTGCGGGTGCGCGAAACCGTCCGTCTGGGCGCGATCACGCTGTCGGAGCACATGCTGCCCGCTCCGTCGGGGCAGAAAGCCGACGAGGCCATCCTGGCGGCCATCAGGCAGCACGGGCTGTCTCTGCTGCCGTGGAGCGGCGAGACAGACATGCTGCGACACAGGCTGCAATTCCTCCACAAATGGCTGGACGCACCGTGGCCCGACCTGTCCGATGCTTCGCTTGTGGAGCGGCTCGACGAATGGCTGAAGCCCTATCTTACCGGCGAAGCGGCATTTGCCCGTATCGGCTCCAGTGCGCTTCGCGCCGGCCTGATGTCCCTGGTTCCGCATGACCTTCAGCGAAAGGCGGCCGTCCTCGCCCCGACACATTTCGAGGCTCCGTCGGGCAGCCTCGTGCCCATACGCTACGAGCGAGCGGCACCCGTTCTGGCCGTGCGGGTGCAGGAGCTGTTCGGCCTTGATCGCCATCCATCGATTGCTGGAGGCGCGGTGCCCCTGACGCTCGAATTGCTGTCGCCGGCGCATCGACCGATCCAGACGACGCAGGACCTGCCCGGATTCTGGCGCGGTTCCTGGAGCGAAGTGCGCGCCGAGATGCGCGGTCGATACCCGAGGCATGGCTGGCCGGAGGATCCGCTCACCGCCGCCGCGACCAGCCGCGCCAAGCCGCGATCCAAATAGCGCTTGGCGAGGAAACGTTGCAAGGCCATAAGGCTTCGATGACACGGACCATGAGCGCCCCGGATTTCGGGCAAAGCCGCCTGTTGCGGCTGAACACGCTGATCCGCCTGCGCTGGCTGGCGATCGTCGGCCAGAGCGCCACCGTTATGATCGTGGCCCGTGGCTATGGCTTCTCCGTGCCGGTGACGCCCTGCTTGGCGCTGGTTGCCTGTTCCGCGGCGCTCAACCTGTATCTGGCCCTGCGCTATCCGGCCACGTACCGGCTGAATCCAAAGGCGGCGTTCGGCGTCTTTACGTTCGACGCGCTTCAGTTGGCCGGCCTGCTGTTCATGACTGGTGGCCTTACCAATCCATTCTCCCTGCTGATGACAGTGCCGGTCGTGGTTTCCGCAACATCGCTGCCACTGCGCATGACGGCGCTGCTTGGCGCTCTCGTCATCGCCATGGCGACGTTGCTGGCGTTTTTCCATCTGCCGCTTCCCTGGTTTCCGGGATCGTCGCTCGCCATGCCGTTGATCTATGTCGCGGGGATGTGGGTGGCGCTGTCATCATCCATCGCCTTTACAGGCATCTACGCATTCCGCGTCGCAGACGAGGCGCGGCTGCTTGCAAATGCCCTTGCCGCCACGGAGCTTGTGCTGCAACGGGAGCAACACCTGTCGGCGCTGGATGGTCTGGCGGCGGCGGCGGCGCACGAACTCGGCACGCCGCTGGCGACCATCGCGCTGGTCGCGCGCGAAATGGAACTGATGCTGGGAGCGGACGCGACATATGGCGAGGACGTCAAGCTTCTGCGTTCGCAGAGCGAGCGCTGTCGCGACATCCTGAAACGGCTGACCAGCCTGTCGTCGGAAGGCGAGGTCCATCTTGCGCGACTGCCCCTGACCTCGCTGGTCGAGGAGGTGATCGCTCCCCACCGCGACTTTGGCATCGCCATCCGGCTGAAGCCCGGCGAACAGTCGGGGGCAGAGCCGGTCGGGCGGCGCAATCCAGGCGTCATTTACGGGCTGGGAAATCTCATAGAGAACGCCGTCGACTTCGCCAAGGCCACCGTCACGGTAAGCTGGCGCTGGGACGATGACTCGGTCGTCTTTGTCATAAAGGACGACGGACAAGGCTTTCCGTCCGAGATCGTCGACCGGATCGGCGAACCCTATGTGTCGACACGGCAGGGCATCGAACGCGGCGGCGGGCTGGGCCTTGGACTGTTCATTGCGAAAACCCTGCTGGAGCGATCGGGAGCGACGCTTTCGTTCCGCAATTCCAGCGTGTCCGGCGAAGGGGCAACGGTTGAAATCACCTGGCCGCGCGCCCTATTTCTCGCCCCGACCGCCGAAACTGAACCGGCGTTCGATGGCGTCTGAAAAGCGGCGAATTTGGATAAGGCAATCCGTGGCCTATATGAGATCATGTTGAAGCAAGGCGGACATCCAGCGATGACGGAACTACAAGCGACTGAAGCCGGCGTCATAGGCGATGATGCCTCATTGCTGATCGTGGAGGACGACAAGCCATTCCTCACGCGACTGGCGCGCGCCATGGAGGGCCGGGGCTTCATCGTCGATACGGCCGAAAGCGTCGAGGAGGCGGTGGCCAAGGCCCGCGCCAAACCACCGGCCTATGCTGTCGTCGACATGCGCCTTGCAGACGGCAACGGGCTCGACGTCGTAGCTGCCATCCGCGAAAAACGGCAGGACGCCCGCGCGATCATCCTCACCGGCTATGGCAATATCGCGACGGCGGTGACGGCGGTGAAGCTCGGCGCCGTGGATTACCTCTCCAAACCGGCGGATGCGGACGAGATTTTTGCAGCGCTTACGCGCTCGGCGGGTGCGCGCGCCGCGCCGCCGGAAAACCCTATGTCGGCCGACCGGGTGCGCTGGGAGCATATCCAGCGCGTCTATGAGATGTGCGAACGAAACGTATCGGAGACGGCGCGGCGGCTGAACATGCATCGGCGTACGTTGCAGCGCATCCTGGCAAAACGGGCTCCGAGGTAGAGAGTTAATTCTACTCGCTTTCGCCGTCGAGCGCCGGTACGGCGACGCCGGCCATTTCGGCGGCCAGCAGGCGCGAGGCGCCTGCCCGCGCCAGACGCAGCATCAGGGCCTTGCGGGTCGCGGTCGGCATGCGATGCTCGGGGGCGTCGCGCAGGATCTCGGCGCCATAGCCGTCCGACAGGATGAAGCCGCATTCTTCCGGAAAAATCGCCGCCGGCACCCCTGGATGGGTGGCGAAGAAGAAGCGGTCGGAATGAAGCCGGTAGTCCGGCCATTTCCGGTCGACGCGAAAGTCCTCGACCGACGATTTTATCTCGATGATCCAGATGTCGCCCTTGCGGGTCAGCGCCAGCAGATCGGCGCGCCTGCCGGTCGCCAGGCTGATTTCGGCAAGAACATGCGCGCCCATTGCCACAAGAAGCCGCTGCACGCCACGCCGCACGAGCAACGCACGTTCAGACTGGCGGCCATCTATCAGCGGGTTTTGCAGAATCGGTGAGACAATCGGCATGGGCGCAGCATGCCAGAGTTTGTTCACGATTTGAACTGCCCCGCACGGAACCGCCGAAGACTGGCGGCGTTTGCCCCCAACCGATATGAATGGGAGAGCTCGCATGACGATCGAATTTGAGGACAGACATCCGACGGAAGCGGGCAGGCCATCGCCCGTCCCCGAGCCGTTTCCGGGGCCCTCGCCGGATCCGCTCCCCCCGGAGCCCGCTCCGCCGCCAGGCCCGATCCCGGTACCGCCCGTCAGATGATGTCCGGCGTCCTGGCCGGCCGGTAGCTGGTGCATTTTGTCGTCAAGTGACGGCCGACCGCCTAATAGCCTCCGATGATCGGCAATATCTCGCCGGTGATGTAGCTTGAGCAGTGCGAGGATGCGAGGAAGACATAGGCCGGCGCGATCTCTTCCGGCTGCGCCGGCCTCTTCATCGGCGTTTTGGCGCCGAATTCCGCTATATCGCCAGCCTTCCTGTCCGAAGGATTGAGGGGAGTCCAGACCGGGCCAGGCGCTACCGCATTCACGCGAATGCCTTGCGGCAGGAGATTTCCGGCCAGCGCTCGGGTAAAGGCATGAATTCCGCCCTTAGACATTGAATAGTCTACCAGTGCCTTCGATCCATCAATGCCGGTGACCGATCCGGTGTTGATGATCGCGGAACCAGGCTTCATGTGCGCCACGGCGGCCTGCGCCATGTTGAAGTAACCGTAGAGATTGGTTTTCAGCGTCGCGTCGAAATGCTCGGGCGTCAGGTCTTCAAACCTGGCTGCATGAACCTGGAAGGCGGCATTATTGACGAGGACGTCCAGTCCTCCGAGCTCGTTCACCGCACGTGCGACAGCCTTTATGCAGTGACTGCGTATGGAAACGTCCCCGGAAATCAGGATGCAGCGGCGCCCTTCCGCCTCTATGGCCGCCTTGGTGGCGCGGGCGTCTTCGTGTTCGGTAAGATAGGCGATCGCGACGTCAGCGCCCTCGCGTGCGAAGAGGACCGCGACTGCCCTGCCGATGCCTGAATCGCCACCCGTCACAAGCGCTACCTTTCTGTCGAGCTTTTTCGAACCGATATAATAGGGCGCATCGTACATCGGAGACGGATCGATCTTGCGCTCCTCTCCGGGCTTGGGGTGGTGCTGCTCAGGAAAGGGCGGCGCAGGGTATTCCCTGGCGCCGAGCTGGGCAGCCGACACCTTCTCTTCGGCCTTGTTCTTGTCGTTGCCATCGACAACATTCTGGATCTTGCGCTGTTTGGCCGACGCTGCCTTGGCCTGGCCGACCTTGCTGGATTTCGTGGGCATTGCTGTCTCCGTGTCCTGGGTGCAATGCAACGCGCGAAACGCCGGAAGGTTGTTGCGGCCAAAAAAATCAGGCAACCGGCTTGCTTCGGAACGCAACGGTTTGGCCGTCCTCCTTGGTGAAAGACCCGATATCCGGATTGGGCAGCAGTTTCAGCACCGCTTCGGACGGCCGTGCCAACACCGCGCCGAGTGGGGTTACGACGATCGGGCGGTTGATCAGGATCGGATGCGCGATCATGAAATCCATCAGCTCGTCGTCGGTCCATTTCGGATCGCCGAGGCCAAGCTCGGCATAGGGCGTACCCTTTTCGCGCAGCAGGTCGCGCGGCTTCATGCCTAGAGCAGCCAGAAGCTCGACCAGTTTTTGTCGCGACGGCGGCGTCTTCAGATACTCGATCACCTCGGGCTCTTCGCCCGACCTCCGGATCATCGCCAGCGTGTTGCGCGAGGTCCCGCATTGCGGGTTGTGATAGATGGTAACGGTCATTCGGCGGCTTTCATGCTCATTTTTCCTTTGGGTTGGTCAAGCAGCCAGCCGACAAGCCCCGCGGCAAGCAGCGCGCCAGCCAGTTCGGCAGCAATGAAGCCTGGCAGGTCCGACGGGCGGATGCCGGCGAAGGTATCCGACAATGCGCGCGCGATGGCGACCGCCGGATTGGCAAAAGAAGTCGAGGCGGTAAACCAGTAGGCGGCGGTGATATAGAGACCGACGAGCCAAGGGATCGAGTCGGGGCGGGTCCTAAGCCCCAGCAGGATCGACAGCAGCAGCCCGAAAGTGGCGACGATTTCCGCTATCCACTGACCGCTTCCGGTCCGCAGCGTCATCGAAAGCTGGAAGACGGGCAGTTCGAACATGGCGTGCGCCAGCCACGTGCCGCCAATGCCGCCGGCGACCTGCGCCACGACATAG
>JBKJRE010000108.1:0-8142 GCA_046594775.1 Rhizobiaceae bacterium
CGCTGCACTGGTGCAGCGGGATATGGACGACGTTGCGCGTCACCGCGTCGAGCAGCAGGGTGGCGACCATCAGGAAGATCAGCATCATCGCGACATAGCCGACATAGTCCGACAGCCGGTCGATGATGCGGACATAGTGTCTTATCGCTGCTGGCATGCTCTGCATCTCGTCCTGACTGGAAACGGGCCCCGGTATGGCAGTTTGGCCGGAACTCATCGGATTGTCACCTCTGCCGCGCGCAACGATCCGGCGAGCACGGTTTCGGGCGGCATGTCGGAGACCAGCATGTCGACATCGGCCAGCGCGCAGACCTGGAACGCGGCGCGGCGGTCGAACTTGGTGGCGTCGGCGACAACCACCACATTACGCGACCGGCCGATCATGGCGCGGGCCATCTGAGCCTCGTCGAAATTGGCGTCCATCACGCCGGCCTCGGCGTCGATGGCGGCCACGGTCAGAACGGCGTAGTCGGCCTGGAAAGCCTCGACCTGCTCGATCGCCAGCGGACCGACCGTCTCGGCATTATCGGCGCCGTACGTTCCGCCGAGAAGATAGACCGCATTCTCGAGGCCGGTGGCGCCGAACACCTGGGCGATGCGCAGTGAGTTGGTGATGACGGTCATGCCACCGGTAGGCGCCAGTTCCTCCGCGCAGGCCAGGGTCGTGGAGCCGGTGTCGATGAACAGCGTGTCGCCGCGCTCGACGATGTCGGCCAGCTTGCGGGCAATCGTGCGCTTGCCCTCGGCATTCTCGACCATGCGCTGCTGGAAACTCGATTCCGACTGCATCCGCGGCCGCTTGGCCCCGCCATGCACCTTCTGGATGACACCCGCCTCTGCGAGCAGACCCAGGTCGCGCCGGATCGTCTCGGTCGAGACGTCGAAACGCGCCGCCAGCTGTTCGACCGAGACCTGACCGTCCCTGCCGATGATCGCCGCAATCTGGCTTTGCCGTTGCTTTGGTTTCATCACGCCCCCAAAGTGGACAGGAACCAATCTACAGCGCCCAAGTCAACAGTTTTTTGTTGGAAGACGCGAATTATGAGGTCATTTCGCCGTGATCGTTGACTAATTGGTCATTCCGTGTGCATCTCTGCCCATCGACATTCACCCTGCGGCCAGCCAGGCGGAGACACGCTTAAAGATGTCGCAAGACGCCTTCCCTTCGGGTCTGTTTGACGTCGCCGTCATCGGCGCCGGCGTGGTCGGCTGCGCCGTTGCGCGGCGCTTCGCGCTGGAAGGCGCACGGGTCATCGTCATCGAAAAGGCGCTGGACATTCTCGACGGCGCCTCGAAGGGAAACAGCGCCATCCTGCATACCGGTTTCGATGCGCCGCCAGGCTCGCTGGAACTCGCCTGCATCAAGGCCGGCTATGCCGAGTATCTGGAAATCCACGACAGGCTGAACCTGCCTCTGCTGCGCTCCGGCGCCATGGTCCTTGCCTGGACGGAGGAGCAGGAGGCGGCGCTGCCTTCGCTCATGGCCCAGGCCCGCGAGAACGGCATCACCGACGTGCAGCCGCTGACATCGCGCGAGGCGCGGGCGCTGGAACCCGGCCTCGCCGGAACGGTTCGCGCCGCCTTTCGCGTGCCGCGCGAATATCTCGTCGATCCGTGGTCGGCGCCGCATGCCTATCTCCTGCAGGCGATCGAGAACGGCGCCGTTCTGCAGCGCAATTGCGAGGTCGCCGGCGGCATGTATGACGGCGTCGCGTGGCGGCTGGAGACCAGCCTCGGCGGCGTTCAGGCGCGGCTGGTCGTCAACGCGGCGGGCCTCTACGGCGACATTGTCGACGAACGGCTGACGGCGCGGCGGGACTTCCAGATAAGGCCGCGCAAGGGCCAGTTCATCGTCTATGACAAGCCGGCAGCCAAACTCGCCTCTCATATTTTGCTGCCAGTGCCGGGCAAGACCACCAAGGGCATCGTGGTGTGCCGCACCGTCTACGGCAATCTCTTGGTCGGCCCGACCGCCGAGGAGCAGGAGGCGCGCCATATCGCCGAATTGTCTCCCGCCACGCTCGCCTCGCTGCGGCAGCGCGGCGAGCAGATCCTGCCGGCGCTGGCGCACCACGACGTCACCGCCATCTACGCCGGCCTGCGCCCGGCGACCGAGCACAAGGACTACAGGATCCGCGCCCGCGAGGGCCAGGCCTATATCACGGCGGGCGGTATCCGCTCGACCGGCCTCAGCGCAGCGCTTGGCGTGGCGCGGTACGTGCAGGCGCTGGCTTTGCGGCTCGGCATTGCAGCCAGCACGCTTGAAAGGCCCGTCTGGCCGCGCCTGCCGGCCATGACCGACGAAGGCGAGCGCGACTGGCAATGCCCCGGCAATGGCGGCATCGTTTGCCATTGCGAACTGGTGACGCGGCGCGAAATCGAGGCAGCCATGCAAGGCCCGCTGGCGCCGCAGACGCTCGCCGGCCTCAAGCGGCGCACCCGCGTGACCATGGGACGCTGCCAGGGATTTTACTGCTCCGCCGAACTTGCCGAGATGACGCGCGACCGGCTGGCCCTGCCGATGTTCGGGGGTGTGGATGGCTGATCGCCTGCCGCCATCCTGCGACGTCGCCATCGTCGGCGGCGGTCCGGCCGGCCTTGCCGCCGCCTGCGCGCTTCGCCGGGCCGGCGTCGCCTCCGTCGTCGTGCTGGAGCGCGAGGCCGAGGCCGGCGGCATTCCGCGCCATTGCGGCCACTTTCCCTTCGGCATGCGCGAATTCCGCCGCATGCTGCGTGGACCCGACTACGCCGCGCGGCTGGTCGCACGCGCCCGCAAGGCGGGCGTCGACATCCGGACCGGCGTCACCGTCACGGCGCTGCATCCGGGCGGGCGGCTCGGCCTGTCATCGACCGACGGCGTCGCCGGCATCGAGGCCAGGCGTGTTCTTCTGTGCACCGGCGTGCGCGAAAAATCGCGCGCCGCAAGGCTGATCGGCGGCGAGAAGCCGGGCGGTATATTGTCCACCGGCGCCTTGCAGGGCCTGGTCTATCTCAAGGGACGCCGGCCGTTCTCGCGGCCCGTCCTGCTCGGCACCGAACTGGTTTCCTTCTCCGCCCTCCTCACCTGCCGCCACATGGGCATCCGCCCGGTCGCCATGATCGAGCCCAACGCCCGCGTCACGGCGCGCTGGCCGGCCCGCCTGCTGCCGCGCCTCCTCGGCGTTCCGCTTTTGCTCGGCGCCCAACTCACCGCCATTCACGGCGCCACCCATGTCACCGGCGTGGAGCTTGCCGGTCCGGACGGCGCGACCCGGCGCATCGAGACCGACGGCGTCATCGTCAGCGGCGGGTTTGTGCCGGAGGCGGCGCTGCTCAAAGCCAGCCATCTGGCCGTCGACGAGGCCAGCGGCGGTCCGGAGATCGACCAGTTCGGGCGCTGCTCGGACCCCGCCTATTTCGCCGCCGGCAATCTGCTGCGCGCCGTCGAGACAGCAGGCTGGAGCTTTGCCGAGGGACGGCGCGCCGGCCGCGCCATCGCGCATGACCTGAAGGTCGGCCTGTTGGCGCCGAAGCCCGGATTGCGCGTCGCCCTGCATGGCACGGCGTTGAAATATGCGGTGCCGCAGCGCCTCGCCTATGCCTCGCGCAGCCCGTTTTCGGTCAAGCGCCTGCAGCTTCGCGTGACGCGGCCGGTCAAGGGTCGGCTCATCCTCACTGTCGACGGCGCTGAAATCTGGTCGAAAGCCCTGTCGGCCCTGCCCGAAAGACGCATCATGCTGCCGGTCTCGGCGCTGCCCGTCGGCCCGGAGGGCCTTGCCGAGTTCTCATTTCACGAAGATGCGCCATGAACACGCTCGCCATCGATCAGGGAACGACGAGCACGCGCGCGCTGGTCGTCGGCGCATCCGGCGAGGTCACGACGTTGACCTCCCTGCCGCATCGCCAGCATTACCCGCGCAGCGGCTGGGTCGAGCACGATCCTGAAGAGCTGGTCGGCAATCTGCTCGCCTGCCTCGACGCGGCAGCCGGAATAGCCGACCTCGGCGCCATCGGCATCGACAATCAGGGCGAAAGCTGCCTTGCCTGGGACGCGGACACCGGCCGCCCCATCAGCCCCGTTATTGTCTGGCAGGACGACCGCACCGCATCCGACATCGAGCGCCTGCGGGCCGACGGCGTCGAAGCCTTGGTGCTGGAGCGCGCCGGCCTGCCGCTCGATCCCTATTTCTCGGCCTCCAAACTCGGCTGGATCTTTCGCGAACTGCCCGAAGCCAGGGCGCTTCACGCGAAAGGCCGATTGCGGCTCGGCACCACCGACGCCTTTTTTCTCGACCGGCTGACCGGCCGCTTCGTCACCGATGTCACGACGGCGTCGCGCACCTCGCTGATCGATCTTGGCGCCTGCCAGTGGGATGCCGAACTGTGCGCGCTGTTTGGCGTGCCGATCGAGGCCCTGCCCGAAATCGTCCCCAGCACCGGGCATTTCGGCACGCTTCGCGTCGGCGAGAAATCGGTGCCGCTGGCAGCCAGCCTCGTCGACCAGCAGGCTTCGCTCTACGGGCATGGGTGCCGCAAGGCCGGCGACGCCAAGATCACCTTCGGCACGGGCGCCTTTGCGCTCGCCGTGAGCGGCGATCTTATGCGCCCGCCCGCCGGCGGCCCGCTGCCCACCATCGCCTGGCAGCGAAGCGGCGAGAGCCCGACCTTCGCGCTGGACGGCGGCGTCTATGCCGCCTCCTCTGCCGTCAACTGGGCGCGCGGCCTTGGCCTGTTCACCGATTTTTCCGGGATCGACGCCTTCGACGCACCGCCGGCCATCGATCGCGGCATCGTCTTCGTGCCGGCGCTGGCCGGGCTCGCCTGCCCGCACTGGGATCGCGCCGCGCGCGGCGCATGGCTCGGCCTTTCGCTCGACGCGGGCCCCGCCGATATGATGCAGGCGCTGCTTGAAGGGGTGGCGATGCGCATGGCGGAGGTGTGCGGCGCGATGCAGTCGGCGCTCGAGCTTGGAAGCCCCGTCTCGATCGACGGCGGCATGGCGGCAAACCGCTATTTCGGCCAGTTCCTCGCCGATACGCTGCAGCGCGAACTCATCGTCTCGGACCAGCCCGAACTCACCGCCATCGGAACGGCGGCGCTGGCAGCCGAAGCCGTCGGCCTGCCCTTCGGCTTCCACCGAACGGGCCGCCGCATCGAGCCGCTCGCGCGACCCGCCGGACGCGAGGACCGGTTTCGCGCCGCGCGTCAGGCAATCCAGGCATTCGGCGCGCACCAATAGGTCAGCGCCTGCCCCGGCGTGTGTATCGGACACGAGGCATTCCCTTAAGACTCGCTTAGCCAGCGCCGTGCTATCAGCATGGGATGCGGCCGACCTGGCTTCGCCGCGGAGAGGACTGAGCCCTTGCATGGATTGTGGCAGACACTGCTGGCGAACGTCGCCGTCATCGCGCTTTTCATTTCGCTGGCCACCCACGTCCAGACCTGGCTCGAGCGACGGTCCTTCTACCTCCGCTCGGCGGTTTTTGGCCTTCTGATGGGCGGCGGCGCCCTCGCCGCGATGGCTTTCCCGTTCGAGATCCATGAAGGCATTCTCGTGGATCTGCGCAATTCGATGATCGCCATCGCGGCGTTCTTCGGCGGCCCTGTCGCCGGCGTCGTGGCGGCCCTTATGGCCATCACGTTCCGCCTCGCCGAGGGCGGCGTCGGGGCGCTGGCGGGAACCGTCAGCATCACCATGGCGCTTGTCATTGCAACGGCGGCGCGTCTCCTGCTTCGCGGCCGCGAAGCCTCAAAGCAGGACATCGTCATCATGGCCGGCGCGCTTGCGGCCGGGACGGCGCTAAGCTTTCTGGCCTTGCCCGGGGAACTCTGGGAAACCGTCATCCCGCTGGCGACGCCGCCGCTTGCGTCGCTGATTTTCGTATCCACCATGATTGCCGGCATCGCGATCGACCAGGAAGCCCGTCAGCAGCGCACCATGACGGAGAACAGCGTCTACCGCGCGGTGATCGAGGCGCTGCCCGACTGCCTCAACGCCAAGGACACGGCAGGCCGGTTCATCATCGCCAACCCGGCCACCGCGACGCTGATGCGCGCCGGGACCGCCGCCGCGCTTATCGGCCTTCGTGATGAAGATTTCTACCCGCGCGAGGTGGCGAAGAAATTCCGCGACGACGAGAATGAAATCCTGCGCAAAGGCGAGGCGGCCTCGGTCGAGCAAAAGGTCGTCCATCTTGACGGATCGCTGGGCTGGCTGGCAACGCTGAAGGTCCCCCTGCGCGACAAGCATGGCGCTATCACCGGCATAATAACGCACAACCGTGACATCACCGACCGCAAGGCGCTGGAGGATGAACTGGCGGAGAGCCGTTGGCAGATGAGCGAGGCGGTCGCACATATGGCGGATGCGCTTGTCATGTTCGACCGGCAGGGCCGTCTGGTGCTCTGCAACGAGGCGTATCGCCGCCTGTTTCCCATGACGGCCGACGTGCGCGTTCCCGGAGCCCATATACGCGACATTCTGCGCGCCTCGATAACGCGTGGCGAGCGGCTGGGACACCTCGATGACGGCCTGATCATGTCCCCTGACGACAATCCCCTGGCGGAAGGCACAAGGCAGTTTGAACTGATGGACGGCCGATGGCTGGAGGCCCGCACACGCAAGATGCGTGGCGGCGGGTGGCTGGCCGTCATTTCCGATATCACCCGGACCAAGTGCGAGGAACTGACGCTGCTGGAATCGAACGCCAGGCTTGCCACGATGGCCAAGTTCGACGGCCTCACCGGGCTGGTCAACCGGCGCGAATTCGACACTTCGCTGGAACGGGAACTGGCGCGCAACGCCCGGGCGCGGATGCCCACGAGCCTGCTGATGATCGACATCGATCGCTTCAAGGCGTTCAACGACACCTATGGCCATCCGGCCGGCGACGCGTGCATCAAGACGATCAGCAACTGTTTGAAGTCAACGCTGATGCGGCCGGCCGACATTGCCGCGCGCTACGGGGGCGAGGAATTCGCGGCGATTTTACCCGACACATCGGTCGAAGGCGCGCTGCATATCGCCGAGGCGTTCCGCAAGGCGGTGCAGGATCTTGCCCTGACCCATTCGGGCAGCGATTCCGGCGTGGTCACGGTCAGCATCGGCGTGGCGACGTCCGAAGCCAACAGCCGCTCATTGACTCCGGAAAATCTCATCCGGCTTGCCGACCAGGCGCTCTACAGCGCCAAGCATTCCGGGCGCAATCGCGTGCATGACTGGCAGCCCAAGCTGCAAAAGGTCAGGGCATAGTGAGCCGGCGGCGGCGAACCGGGTGCCGCCGCTCCTGTCGCCGCTAGCCCTGCTGCACCTTGGACGTCATGGTTTTCACAAGGCTGGCAAGGTCCGGCTCGTCGATCAGCGTGGCGGCGTCCTCCGGCGACAGCCAGGCTCGGTGGCGACGGGAGCTCTCCTTCCACTTCGGCAGCGTGTCGGCCACCGCCATCAGGTACACCGTCACCTTGATGTGGACGAAGCGGGTCGATAGCCGCTTCCAGTATGCGTAGGTGCCAAGCGGCGCCTTGAGCATCTTGCCGCGCACTCCGGCCTCCTCCTCGGCCTCGATCATCGCCGCCTTCTTGCCGCTCTTGCCCTTCATCGGCCAGCCTTTCGGGACGATGAAGCGCTTGGTGGTGCTGGAGGTGATCAGCAGCACCTCGACGCCGCCGGCGCCGTCCAGTCGAAAAGGAATGGCGGCCACCTGCCGTACAGCCTTGCCCTTCTTGGCTTTGCGGACAATCCGCCTTTCCTTGACCATGTGCTTCGTCCAGACCTTCTGGCCGCCGGCTTCGGATGCGCGACGGCATGCGGCGGAACTGCGACAGCGGCAGTTGCGCAACTGTCCTATCGACAATTTCAACCAAGTGCCCAGCGTCGGTTGCCGTATCGGCAGAATTTGCTACCTGTTAGACGACGAAACAACGTGGGAGGAGAATCGCACATGCAGAACCACTATTTCCGTTCGGCTGCAATGGCCGCACTGTTTTTTTCAGGCGTCGCGGCAGCGCAGGCCGAGAGCGTGACGCTCTATTGCAGCGCCGACGAAGCATGGTGCCAGCAGATCAAGACCAATTTCGAGGCCGAGACCGGCATCACCGTCGACATGACCCGCAAGAGCTCCGGCGAGACCTTCGCGCAGGTCAAGGCCGAGGCCAGCAACCCCA
>JBKJRE010000111.1:0-5060 GCA_046594775.1 Rhizobiaceae bacterium
GCGAATGCTTCATTGGTCGGAGCGAATACGGTGAACGGACCGGGGCCCGACAGGGTTTCGACCAGATCAGCTGCCTTTACCGCAGCGACGAGCGTGGTGTGGTCCTTGGAGTTGACCGCGTTCTCTACGATGTTCTTGTCAGCATACATTGCCGCGCCGCCGACCATCGGGTTTTCAGCGTAGGCAACGGTGGCGAGCGCGGAAAAAGCAACCGCACCGGCGAGAATGGTTGAAGTGAACTTATGCATAAGATCGTCTCCTTGTGTTGGCATTCCCTCTTGAAGGGGCACATGGAGATACGGGGCTGTTTTGAGGAAAGTTTCAGTACGGCGAAAAGAATTCAGAATTTCTTCAGAATTGTCTTTCTTCAGAATTGCCATTGTGTGGATTCAGCAGCCGCAGGTTGCGACGAAGCCAGGTCGAGGCTGCAACAGTCGCGCCCTAAATCCGGCATGAAATGATCAAATGGTCTTCAGGTCTCCGGCTGCAACCACCGGACCGGTGGGCTGCCCTGTCGGCGATCCGCCCGCAGGCTCGAGGCTAATTGCGAAGACGGCGCCCGACTCTATGTAGCTGCGTGTCGCGTCGTCGACCGTCAAACGGACATTCGCGCCCGCAGGAATGACGCCAAGCGAGACCGGCGCCTGCTGTCCTTCTATAACCCACAGCTCAAAATCGTGACCGTCAGCCCTTTCGCCAGCAACGTGGGAAAGGCCGACGTCGTGCGTGCGCGAATCGTAAAACGCGACGTAGCTGACCTCGCTGTCAGTCGGCGCCAGCGACGCCACAAGCCTGAGTTCCGGCATCTGGTCGGTCTGGGTCAGCAGAGGAACCGCAACGTACAGCACCATGGCGGCCAACGAAGCAACTGCAAAGCCCCGCCAGAAAGCCCGCGTCGACAACGACCAAGCGCTCGACGCCGAGGACGGGGTCTGCGCGGACGCGCTTGCCGCGGCAAACAACCGGCGATCCAGTGCGGCTTTCACCGAAGCCGGCGCTTCCACTTCCTGGTAGGCGGCCGCGAGAGGCGAAAGATCCGCTTCCCAGCGCTCGACAAGCCTGGCGAAGTCAGGTTCCGAATCGATCCGGCGCGCCGCGGCTAACCGCTCATGGGCCGTCAGCACGCCCAGAACGTACTCGGCGGCGACGATATCGTCACCTCCCTGTTCTGGTCCGCCTTGTTCCAACGAGCTCATCGCTCCAGACATTCCCTAAGTTTCAAAAGGCTGCGCCGCAGCCACGTCCGCATCGTGTTCAAGGGGACGCCATGCCGCTCGGCTAGTTCGACATAGCTTTCGCCCTGGATATAGGCGCCACGCACCGCCGCAGCGCGATCCATTTCCAATTCATCAAGGCAGAGGTTTATGTGTGCAATTTGATCACCTGCCACCGCCAACGCCTCCGGTCCGGGCGCCGGATCGGCTACCTCAAGTGCAGCGTCGATATCGGCGGCGGGCTTACGCCTTGCCCGTATGCGATCAATCGAATGATTTCGGGCGATCGCCACCAGCCAAGAGATCGGGCTCAAATCCGAAACCGCAAATCGGTCGGCCTTCGTCCAAATCTTGACGAAAACCTCCTGAAGCGCTTCCTCGGCTTCGGTCCGGTCATTCAAGACACGCAGACAGACGCCAAATAGTTTCGCACTCGTCTGCCGGTAGAGCAAATCGAAAGCGGCACGATCCCTGAGCGAGACCCTAACGATAAGTTTGGTGATATCCTGTGGTGTCATTGCAGACAAACTAGGGGCTTGTAGGAGAATTGCAAAGGTCCAAACCAGCCATCGAAAAATGACGTGACGAGAGTGGGGACAGACGCAGGCAAATAGCCCTGGACCGGCGGTCCAACGAGACGAACCATTTGCCCGTCGCTTCGTTTCAAGGTAAGACGCCGCCGTCCCTTCCAGAACTCCGGGAAAATGCCCATGACGACGGATAAAGCCGCCACCGCCGCTGAACAAGCGCGCCTGCTGTCGGCGGCTCTGCCCTATATGCAGCGCTATGAGCACAAGACAGTCGTCGTGAAATATGGCGGCCATGCCATGGGCGATGCCGCGCTTGGACAAGCCTTCGCCCGGGACATCGCGCTTCTGAAACAATCCGGCGTCAATCCGATCGTGGTGCATGGCGGCGGGCCGCAGATCGGCGCCATGCTGTCCAAGATGGGAATCGAATCCAAATTCGAAGGCGGGCTTCGCGTCACCGACCAGAAGACCGTCGAGATTGTCGAGATGGTTCTGGCCGGCTCAATCAACAAGGAGATCGTCGCGCTCATCAACGCGGAAGGCGAATGGGCCATCGGCCTTTGCGGCAAGGACGGCAATATGGTGTTTGCCGAGAAGGCCAAGAAGACCATCACCGATCCGGATTCCAACATTGAGCGCGTGCTCGACCTCGGCTTCGTCGGCGAACCGGTCGAAGTCGACCGCACACTGCTCGATCTTCTTGCCCGTTCGGAGATGATACCTGTGCTGGCACCGGTGGCGCCCGGCCGCGACGGCCACACCTACAATATCAACGCCGACACGTTTGCAGGCGCCATCGCCGGTGCGCTCGGTGCGTCGCGGCTGCTGTTCCTTACAGATGTTCCGGGGGTCCTGGACAATGACAAGAAGCTGATTGACGAACTCACCGTCTCGGAAGCGAGAGCGCTGATCAAGGATGGCACAATTTCCGGCGGCATGATCCCCAAGGTTGAGACCTGCATCGAGGCGCTCGATCGTGGGGTGGAAGGCGTCGTCATCCTCAACGGCAAAACACCGCACGCCGTGCTTCTGGAGCTTTTCACCGAGCATGGCGCCGGCACGTTGCTGGTGCCCTAGACCAAATCGGGCGCGCGCCGACGCTTTGAAGTCGGTCGGTGACCGGAAACCGGCCGCCGTCAACCCAGCGCCAGCAGGACCAGAATTCCTCCTACGATGAGGGTGCAACCGGCCACCTCCAGCCGGTTTATCTTCTCCTTGAAGAAGAACACCGTCGCCGCGAAAGTGAACAGCATCTCGATCTGAGCCAGCGACTTGACAATCGCAGCCTGCTGCAGGGTCATTGCGGTGAACCATCCGAAGGAGGCCGAGGCGCCGACAAAGCCGGTAAAGAGAGATGGCTTCCAGGCTTTTGCGATCCGACCTATTTCGGCGCGGTCCTTCCATAGCATCCAGACCAGCATCAGGACTGTCTGTACAGTGATGACGAACGCCAGCGTTACAGCTGCCTGCATCAGGAAATTAGGGCCACCGAGAGACAGTGAGGCGGCCCGGTAAGCCACCGCGGAAATGCCAAATGCCGTCCCAGATGCAATACCGATCAGGGCGTTTCGGCTGAGGGTCGACGTCAGAATGGCACGAAAGCTCATCGCGACATGCGCGACGGAAATGAGCATGACTCCGAAGACACTGATGGCGATCGCGACGATAGCACCGACGCCAGCCCGATCATCCAGAAACATCAGACCGAACACGGCAGCCTGGGCTGGCTCCGTTCTCGAATAGGCGGTTCCAACAGCAAAATTGCGAAACGAAAACAGATGAATGAGCAGGAAAGTCGCAAAAATCTGACAAAGTCCACCAACCAGGGCCCAGCCGAAGAAGGACGAATTCATCGCCGGCAACCGATAACCGGCAATGAAATGGAGGATCGCGACAAACAGAAGCGCAAAAGGGAACCCGAACCCGAAACGCACGAAGGTGGCTCCGGTCGTTCCCATGACGGACTTCAGATGTTTCTGGGTCGCCGAGCGCAGATTCTGCAAGAATGCAGCGACGATGGTGATGGGTATCCAGAGTTCCATGGCGACTTTCAGGCAGGGTCGAGGATAATGGCGCGGACCTAAAGCAAGTTTTCACGCTTGCGCATGAGGCTGATCAGGCTTCGACCGGCACGGGCGGCGATGCGCGACTTTCCGGCGACTGAACGGGCGGCGCCTTCAGGAAGAAGACCAGCACCACGACCAGGCTGAAGGCCAGCGCCTCATAGATCAGGGCCGCCTCCATCCCGCCGACGAACGCGGCATGCGGGGACGTGGCCTGCGCCAGTCCCGTTTGAAGCGTCGCGAAGAAAATCTGACCGGTGATGGCAATGCCCAGCCCGCTTCCGACTTGCTGGAAGGACTGCAGGGCTCCCGAACCCGATCCCGCATCGCGAGACGGCACACCAGAAAGAACGGTCTGGAACAGGGCGCCGACGCCGATGCCCATTCCGAGGCCCGACATCAGCAGTGGCGTCACAAAACGCCAATGGTCGACGGCATCGCCAATCTGCGCAACAACGGCGCTCAACACCACCATTCCCGCCACCAGCACCGCGGCGCCTGTCGCGATGCGAAGGCGCGGCCATTTCGAGCCGAGCCGACCCGATATCAAGGAAGCCACGAACACGCCGGCAGGGAAGGGGATTGTCGTCAGTCCCGACTGCAGCGGAGTCAGACCGAATCCCGTCTGGAGGAACACGGCAAGGACAAGGAAGAAGCCCGCGACGCCCGAAAAAAACAGCATGCAGACTGCGGCCCCCAGCATGAAATTGCCGTTGGTCAGCAAACTCAACGGCAACAGCTGGGTTTGCTCGCGACGCTCGCGGCCCCTTTCGTAGAGAAAGAAACAAATGAAACCTGTCGCCGAGAGCGCGATCATGGCGAAGGCCCAGACAGGCCAGCCGTAGCTGCGTCCCTCAATCAGCGGAAACACCAGGAGGAACACAGAGGCTCCCGCAAGAAGTATGCCGACGAAATCGTGGTGCAGGCCAGGATGACCCGGCATTTGCGGGATAAGCACACGCCCAGCGACAATTGCGAGGGCGCCGAACGGAATATTGACCAGAAAGATCGGCCGCCAGTCGAGGCCGAACAGGTCGGCGTTGATCAGAAGCCCGCCGAGCAAAGGCCCGGCGACAGAAGCCAGCCCCGCCGTGAGACCGAACAGGGAGAAGGCGAAGCCTCGTTCCTGGGGTGGAAAGATCACCTGGGCGATAGCCAGCACCTGCGGCATCATCATAGCGCCGGCCAGGCCTTGCAGGATACGGGCCAGTATCAGTGTGGTCATGGTTGGCGCCAAGCCGCAAATCGTCGAG
>JBKJRE010000117.1:0-5358 GCA_046594775.1 Rhizobiaceae bacterium
GCAGGTGCTGATGGCGCGCTGAGCACCGGTCGCTGCGAGCCTGTGGCGCCGCTTTTCAGTCGAGGTTCACCCGAGGACAGGAATTCTATCGGCCGGGGCGTTTCGCGCGACCGAGTGGGCTTTCGGCCCGGTGGCGCTCCCTGGCGTCCCGCAGGTCGGCAATGACCTCGTCGTCGGTGAGCTGGGGAAAACTGAGATAGTGATAGCCCAGAGCGCGGAAGTGCGCGGGCTGTTGCAGGCAGACGACGCGGTCAACCTCCTGCTGCAGCGCTTCGACGGTATCGCGCGGCGCTGCCGGCAGGGCGATAACGATCTCGCGCGGCGAGCGTCGCTTGAGCGCCCGGACTGCAACCTTGATCGTCGTTCCGGTCGCCGCGCCGTCGTCGACCAGTACAATTGTGCGCCCGGCGACAGGGACGGCG
Organism: Rhizobiaceae bacterium; assembly: GCA_046594775.1. Classification (GTDB taxonomy): domain Bacteria; phylum Pseudomonadota; class Alphaproteobacteria; order Rhizobiales; family Rhizobiaceae; genus CAMYMG01. Next base: position 423 of record JBKJRE010000117.1, read on the forward strand.
CGAACCTCGCCCCGATACGCCGAGCGGCGCCGCTCGAGTTCGGGGCGCTCGCTTTTTACGAGGGATTCGACGTCGGCCTCGCTGAGACCGTAGGCCTCCACGATTTCGCGATTGAGAACGATCTCCGGAGGATCGCCATCGACAATGGCCGCGACCGCGAGTTCCGGGTTGTCGGGCGCGCCGACCTTGCGGACGATGACAAGGTCAAGTCGCGCATGCAGGGCCTTCGCCACCTCGGCGGCTACCGGCACGCCGCCGCGCGGCAGGGCGAGCACCACAGGCTGGGGCAGATCAAGCTTGAGCAGTTCAGACGCCAGTTCCCGTCCCGCGTGAGCGCGATCCCGGTACATGGCTCAGTGCGCCCTCGAGATGAAGCGCGGCAGGTTCCTTGCCAGGTCGGGCATCGCATGATCCTCCAAGTCGCATAATGCAGAACGAAGATTGGCAGTCGCGCCCGCTGACAGAACCGGGAAGTGCGGGCCTCCTCCGCCCGGGCGGTTCATCTGGCCATGTCGTGCAGGGTCTGCCACTTTACGATTTCAACGATGCGCAGGCTCGGCAAGTTGATGACACCGGTTTGCCGAAGCTTCGACAAGAGGCGCGACACGGTTTCGATGGTCAGCCCGAGATAATCGCCGATGTCGGTGCGCGACATCGGCAGCTCGATCTGTCTCAGGCCGCCCTGGCGTTCGGCCATGTCGGCCAGGAAGGCGGCGATGCGTTCGATGGCGCTCTGGCGACCCAGCACGAGCAGATGTTCCTGAGCCCGCACCAGATTCTGCAGCGCCATCGGCAGCAACTCGCGGGAGCGGTCCTCGCCGGAGGTGTTGCGCAGCGGCACGACGCCGGTAGCGCAGATCGCGTCGGCGAAGAAGTGGTGGACGTCGTCGGCCTCGAAACCGAACATTTCGCCCGGCATGTGGAACCCCGAGATCTGGCGGCGTCCGTCGGCGAGAAGACGATAGACGCGAACCGCGCCGAATTCGACGCGGTATAGGCCGCGGCAGCGCTCGCCCTGAGCGTAAATCTCTGATCCCGCCGGGAAGAATGCCACAGCATGGCTACCGCGTACCGGGCCGGCCGGCAGGCTGTCCCGGTCCGGGAGCCTGATTTCCTGCGGCGCCAAGATCGTCGAATTTTGCGAAAGAGCCATGATCGTCTCCGGTTCAGGTTGACGACACAGCAGTGGCCCAATTGGCGACGCGGCGAAATTCGTTCATGTCCTTAAGGGAAACTACGTAGTGAGGGGCTCTATGCCCGCCAGCAGGGGTCAGCGCGCGCCGGAGGTTGCCAGGCGGACGGCCTCCACGAGGGGCGCGCCGAGGAAGGGTTTGGCCACGACGGACATGCCGGGCAGATCGGGGATGCGGCGGAAGGGGTCGGTCAGGAGGATCACGGGCCGGGCGAATCCGTCAAACTGGCCGGCCGCCAGATGCCAGTCCACGATCGCCGCGTCGTCGACCACGGCGCAGGCGGCTCCGAAAGCGCGGCGCGACTCGAAGGCGCCAGCGACGCCGGCGTGGGACTGGACAATAAAACCCTCCGTTTCGAGCGCGAACTCCAACGACCGGCGGAACGCTGGATCGGGAACCACCACGAGAACAAAAATGAGGTCGTCCGCGCCCAAAAATCCTGTCTCCTGTCGACCGGTCCGCAAAGAGCCGGTTGCGCCATCATGCAGGATTCAGGGTGCGGCGCGTTGCGCCAGATCAAAACCGGCGCGCGTTAGGACGGACGGGACGCTCAGTCCCCGCTGCTTGCGGCGGACAGCGTCATGCGCACGAGTTCCGGCAGGCTCCTGGCCTGCATCTTGGCCATGACATTGGCGCGATGCACCTCGACCGTGCGCGGGCTTATCTCAAGGTCGTAGGCGATGGTCTTGTTGGGCTGGCCGTCGACGACAGCTGACAGCACCTGCCTCTCGCGATCGGTCAGCTGCCGCATGCGCGCGACAACCGACGCCGCGTCGGCCGTTGCCGAGGAGAGGTCGCCGATATGGTCGGATGCACGCTTGATCGCCTCGATCAAAAGCTCGTCCTCGAACGGCTTTTCGATGAAGTCGAGTGCGCCTGCCTTCATCGCGGCGACCGCCATCGGAATGTCGCCATGGCCGGAGACGACGATGGCCGGCATCATCGCCTTGGCGGCGTCGAGACGGGTCAGCAGTTCCACGCCGTTCATGTCGGGCATGCGAAGGTCGGTGACCAGACAGCCCGTCGTCAGGCCAGGAGCGGCAGCGAGGAAGCTGGTCGCCGAATCATGCACGCGCACCGTGAAGCCGGCCATGGTGAGCAGGAAGGCCAGCGACTTGCGCACCGGCTCCTCGTCATCGACGATGTGAACGACATAGTCACCGATCTGCATTCAGGACCTCTTCGGCTGGGGTAGAAAGCGCCGCCGGATCGACGGCGGGCAGCGAGAAGACAAATGTCGCCCCGTCGTCGCCATTGCGCGCGAGCTTGAGGTCGCCGCCATGCGATTGCACGATGCGCCGGGAAATGGACAGGCCTATTCCCATGCCGTTGGCCTTTGACGTGACGAAAGGCTTGAACAGCTGTTCGGCGATCTCGGCCGGGATGCCGGAACCGGTGTCGGCGACCTCGACCGTCACGGTGCCGTCGCCGCCGGGAGCGGCGCGTACGACAAGTTCGCGGCGCTCGCAGTCGCGCATGGCCTCGATGGCGTTGCGCATCAGGTTGATCAGCACCTGCTGGATCTGGATCTGGTCGACCATGACCGTTGCGGCGCCCGGCGAGAAGTCGAAAACCGAGCGCACGCCGCGCTCGCGCGAGCCGACGAGCGCCAGCGCGCCGGCCTCCTCGATGAGCCTGCGGATGTCGACCGGGGTCTTTTCCGTCTCGCCACGGGTCACAAACTCGCGCAGATGGCGGATAATGTCGCCGGCGCGCAACGATTGCCGGGCCGTCTCCTCCAGCGCCTCCCGCATGCGCCCGGCCACCGCTTCGTCCATGTCGCGCAGCAGGCGCACGCAACCCTGCGCATAGTTTGCGATAGCCGCCAGCGGCTGGTTGAGCTCGTGGGCCAGCGTCGAAGCCATTTCGCCAAGTTCGTTGAGGCGCGCGAGACGCGCAAGTTCGTTCTGGATTTCGTGCAGACGGGCTTCCGATTCCTGGCGTTCGGTAAGGTCGCGGATGAAGCCTGTGAAATAGCTCTTGCCGCCGGATTTCATTTCGCCGACGGCCAGTTTCATCGGGAAGGTGGAGCCGTCCTTGCGGCGGCCGATGACGACGCGGTCGATGCCTATGATGCGCTTGTCGCCGGTTCGCATGTAGCGTTCCAGATAGCGGTCATGCTCGGTGTGGTAGGGCTCCGGCATCAAAATGCTGACGTTCCTGCCGGTGACCTCTGCCTCGGCATAGCCGAACTGGCGGACAGCGGCGGCGTTGAAGGAAACGATGGAGCCGTCCTGCTCGATGACGACGGTCGCGTCGAGCGCGGTGTCCAGGATGGTGCGCAGATGGGTTTCGCGCGCCTGCAGCGCCGATTCCGTCCACTCGGTGGTGCGCCGGGCGGCATGCAGCAATCCGCCCATCGTGGCGCTGGCGGCGCCGACCACGGCGACAAGCACGATGCCCGTTGTCCCGTCATGGGCGGTGCCGGGCGAGAACGCGCCAAGCAGCGCCAGCAACGTGGCAAACAGGCCGGCACCGCCGCCGCCGACGACAGATGCAAGGACGATCGCCGGCACAAAAAGCAGCAAGGCGGCATTGCCCGAAAAGACGCCATCCAGCGCGATCAGCACCGCAAGCGTGACGGCGATGACGGCAAACGCCAGCAGATAGCCGGCCCGGCCCTCGAAGCGCTTCGAGCAGATCGCCTTTAGGAGACGGGCCTGCACCCCCGATATGTCCCTAGCCGGCATTCACCGCCACCAAATCTCCAATCCTTATCGAGGCATCCGCAGGCCGACCCGATATACGTCACAGACGCCAGGCCTTACCTGCACCATCCATGACTCCGCAATGCCGCCTAATGCAGATACCGGAGATGACCGCGCTCAAGGATATATGGGCGACCGAGCGAATGAAAGCCGGACGTGACGCCGCAGTTCAGGCCGCGACCGCAGCCAAACTGTCAGCTTCTCAGCGCGACGATGACGAGGTGCGTCACGCGAGGATCGTGCCCGGCCTTGCGCAAGATCAAGGCGTGATGCGAGTGATGCCCGCATCGTTGCTGGAGAATCGCCGCCGCGCCAAAGCCGGCGAGCCTAACGCCGACCCTTAGGAGAATTGTCTTGGAGCACCAGGCTTTCGTGCCGTTCGTCACCTACCCGCAGGCCAACAGCGAGGCCATTGCCGACAGCGCGGTACGCGTTGCCGGCTTTCTCGGGGCAGGCCTGCATGCTACCGCCTTCGACGTCGACATTCCAGACATCTCCAATGCGCTGTCGAAGCTTCTGCTGGACACGCCGGCGATGATCCGCAAGGCCGAGGCCGAGAGCCGCCAGCGCGGCAACCAGCTGCTCCAGGCCATATCCCGGATAGCGGCGGTCGCGGGGGTGGATGTCACGACCGACGAGGCTCTTTCGCCGCTGGCGCTGCTGGGCGAGACTGCCGCGATGCACGCCCGCTATTTCGATCTCAGCCTGATCGGCTGGGAAGCGGGCAATGCCACCTCGGCGATGACGGCGCAAGCCGTGATCTTCGGTTCGGGCAGGCCGGTCATGCTGCTGCCGGAGCTGTGGAGCGCAGGGAACATCGATCACGTCGCGATTGCCTGGGACGCCAGCAGCGTCGCGGCGCGGGCTGTTGCCGACGCCAGGCCATTCCTGTCTCGTGCCGCCGAAATCACCATCCTGACCGTCGTCGACGAGAAGCCGCTCGACCAGGAGAACGCCGCAGGGAGGCTCGCCGCTTCGCTCCAGCGGCACGGTCTGAAGGCGCGGGCAATGCCGATCAACGGGCAGGCTAGCCCG
>JBKJRE010000138.1:0-3216 GCA_046594775.1 Rhizobiaceae bacterium
CTGTCGGTCGCGTGGCTGAAACTCGGATCGACGACGCTCCACGTACCAAGGCTGGCGAGCGCAAACGCGGTGCCCGCCAACAGCCCGATGCCGGCCGCTCGACCTGCTTGGCGCCGAAGGAAAGTCTGGATGCCGAGCCCGGTATCGGACAGGGTGAGCGGTGCTGAAACCCCAGAACGCATGTGGCTCCCCGTTTATACGTGCGCAAACCGAAGCGATTGCCGCCTCGGAAATTTCAGCCTTAAGACTATCGGGGGGAAGGTTAAGGCGGCATTAAGTATAAGGGACTTTGCGGCAGCGTGGCGCCGTCCAAACAGATAGCGGGCTTTTGGCTACGGACCTATTATCCGCAGAACCGGCCGTCAGGGCCGGTTGACGTCTTCGCAAGTGCTGACGCTGCAGCTGTTGCTGTCGGCTGTCGCAACGCTGGCACGCGCGATTTTCTGCCCCGTCTCGCAAAACTCGGGGCCGCTAACATAGCGATTGTACAGCGGTACACCGGAAGCCGAAGCCTTGCGGTAAAGAATGGCTGCACCATCCCGTTCGATCGCTCCCTGAACTTCGTCGCAGGTCATGTCTTGCACCAGATAGCGCACGATAGCATTGGCTTCGAAAGGAATCAGCAGGACAAGCAGGGCAAGCCAAACTCTGTTCATTTCCCATCCTTTCACCAGCGGACCAGCCGCCTATGCCGCAGTCTTGCAACAGCCTTGATACGCAAACGATTGTAGGCAAGCATGCGGGCGGTGCCAATATCGGAGAAACAGCATGAAACCGGCTTGTCTGGCTGTTGCCGCCCTAGTGTCGTTGTTTGCATCCAATGCCTCTGCCGTGACACGTCATGATATCACAAATATGGCCTGTTCGGCCGTTCACGCGTTGGTTGAAAGCGAGGGGGAGGTGATACTGGCGTATCGCTCTTCGAGCATTCTCGCTCTTCCCATATTCGACCGGTTTGTCAAGAATCGTGACTACTGCGCAAACACCGAGATAACCCGCCGAACCGGTCTGCCTACCACAGACAAGAAATACTGCCCGGTCTACAAGTGCGTAGAGAGCCAGATTTTCCTCTCTCGGTAGAGAACTATACGCTTCGGTCGTCTCGACAGGAATGCTCCGGGTTCACGGTCACGCATTCCGGAAAAGAAAAGAACCCGGCCGGAGCCGGGTTGAGTTGCGGGATACCCACGTGTCTCTTGGGGAGAGTGCGGGGCGGCCCGGCCGCCCGCGACGATCAGGAGTGGTACGCCACTTCGCCATGCGAGGTGAGGTCGAGGCCTTCGCGCTCGGCTTCTTCGGTTGGACGAAGTCCCACGACCATGTCGACGAGCTTGTAAAGAATCGCCGAGATGACGCCGCACCAGACGATGGTGATGACGACAGCCATGAACTGGATCCAGACCTGGCCGCCGATACTGAAGTCCTCGCCGCCCGTGCCACCCAGCATGGGAGCCGTCAGGATGCCGGTTCCCAGTGCGCCGAGGATGCCGCCAATCCCGTGGATACCAAACACGTCGAGCGAGTCGTCATAGCCGAACCTGGTCTTCACGGTGGCGACGAAGAAGTAGCAGAGAGGGCTGACAACGATGCCCAGCACGATTGCGCCGACGGGACCAATGGTTCCGCAAGCAGGGGTGATGGCGACGAGACCGGCAACCATGCCCGATGCCGCGCCAAGCATGGAAGCCTTGCCGCGGATCATCGATTCAACGGCCGACCAAGAGAGCACGGCAGCTGCCGTGCACACGAAGGTGTTGATCATTGCAAGCGTTGCACCGGCCGTGGCTTCGAGGTTGGAGCCGACGTTGAAGCCGAACCAGCCAACCCACAGCATCGACGCGCCGACCATGGTCAGCGTCATCGAGTGTGGGGCCATGTTGTCCTTGCCATAGCCAAGGCGCTTGCCGACGAACATGCAGCCCACCAACGCGGCGACGCCGGCATTGATGTGGACGACCGTTCCGCCAGCAAAGTCGATGGCGCCGAGGTTGAAGATGTAGCCTGCACCGTCCCAAACCATGTGTGCGATCGGGAAGTAGACGAATGTTCCCCAGAGCACGGCAAACAGCACAACTGCGCGAAACTTGATGCGCTCCGCAAATGCGCCGACGATCAGCGCCGGCGTGATGGCAGCGAAGGTCATCTGGAATGTGATGAACAGATATTCCGGAAGCACGACGCCGTCCGTGAAGGTCGCGGACGTGGTTTCAGTGGTGACACCGGCGAGGAATACCTTGCCGAGGCCGCCCCAGAATGGGCTGGTGCCGCCGCCGAAAGCCATCGAGTAGCCCCAGAATATCCAAACGATCATCATTACGGAGGCGATGACCGTGCACTGCATGAGAACTGACAGCATGTTCTTGGCGCGGACCAGACCGCCATAGAAGAGCGCCAGGCCCGGGATCGTCATGAAAAGCACCAGCGCGCATGATGTCATCATCCAGGCGACGTCGCCCTTGTCGATGATCGGCGCAGCGGCGACCGCATCCACGGCTTCTGCTGCTGCGGGTGCGGTCTCCTGAGCGAAAGCGGCGACCGTACCCAAAGCGCCGAGGGCGAGACTGCCCAGAAGCGCGGTGCGGGCCGCTGTTTTGAAACTGCCCGATATCGTCATTGAAATCTCCATGGAATGGGAATGAGCCCGCTTAGAGAGCGTCAGTGTCGGTTTCGCCGGTGCGGATGCGCACAGCGTGGTCGAGCGGGAAGACAAAGACCTTGCCGTCACCGATCTGTCCTGTTTTTGCGGCGCCGACGATTGCTTCGACGGCCTTGTCGACAATATCGGGGGCCACGGCGACCTCGATCTTGATCTTCGGCAGGAAGCTGACCGCGTATTCCGCTCCACGGTAGATTTCCGTATGCCCCTTCTGACGCCCGTAGCCTTTGACTTCGGTGACGGTCAGGCCCTGGATCCCGACGGTGGTGAGCGCCTCGCGCACCTCGTCGAGCTTGAACGGCTTGATGATTGCCATCACGATTTTCATGAGGTTGCACCCTTTGCTGATTGCGGGTCCCCGCGTTACACGTGCCTGGCCGGGCGCCCCTCGACGACCGGCAAGTGACCAGTGCAATTCAAGCCCCGTGCCAGTTCGGGAAAGCGTGCGTTAACCTCTTGTAAATCAAGGGAATCATCGCGATCAACGAAGAGTTCCTTCGCGCATGCAGCAATCGATGTGCTCAAAAAATAGGCAATTTTTGACTTTTGCCTAATTTCTG
>JBKJRE010000181.1:0-11994 GCA_046594775.1 Rhizobiaceae bacterium
CACGAGCACAACAAATGCCGCGCGATCTTCGCCACGCATTTCCACGAGATGACGGCGCTCGCCGGAACATTGAGCCGGCTTCACAACGTCACCATGCGGGTCAAGGAGTGGGAGGGCGACGTGGTCTTCCTGCACGAGGTGGCGATGGGCGCTGCCGACCGTTCCTATGGCGTCCAGGTGGCGCGGCTGGCCGGACTGCCGGCGGCCGTCGTGCAGCGCGCCAAAGAGGTGCTGCAGCAATTGGAATCAGGAGAAACCGCAGGCAAGACCGGGCGGCTGATCGACGATCTGCCGCTGTTTTCAGCAATGGCGAAACGCGAGGCGTCCGCCCCCGCCAAGACCGACGCGCTGGGCGCGGCGCTCGACAAAATCAACCCCGACGAACTGACGCCGCGCGAGGCGCTGGAGGCGCTGTACAGGCTGAAGGGGATGGGTGGGTAGGGGGAGGGTGCGGTGAGGGCCATTGCCGCAGATGGATCGAATGGCTGACAGGGGCCGTAGGCGGCACGGCAGCTTAGGGCTGCGGCCTTCAAGATTGGACTATCAGCCAGGCTGGCGCCGATGACGACCTGAGCGGGACATATCGTCGAGAGTGCATTCCGTTCTGAACTCATGGGTGGAAGGACCGGCGCGTCGCGTATATCGAGTAACCCCGCCATCCTCCCGCTATAACTACAGGCACGGTCGGACACTCGCGCCCGAAACAGGAATAGAATAATAGGGTGACAGGCAAAGCCGCCAAGACCGACCAGGGAAGGCGCACGTCACCTATGGACCGACGGCTTACGGCAATACTTGCTGCCGACGTGGTTGGCTACAGCCGCCTCATGGGCGAGGACGAGGTCGGTACGCTCGAGCGACTGAAGAGCTGCCGTCGCGAACTGATCGATCCCGAGATAAAGAACCATCACGGCCGCACGATCAAGCTCATGGGCGACGGCGCGCTCGTCGAGTTCGCCAGCGTCGTCGATGCCGTCCAGTGTGCTGCTGTGATCCAGCGCCGGATGGCCGACCGCAACAAGGGCACCGCAGAAGCCCGGCAAATCCGGTTTCGCATAGGTGTTAATCTCGGCGACGTTATCGTCGAAGGCGACGACATCTATGGAGATGGCGTGAATATCGCGGCACGCCTGGAAGCGATCGCCGAGCCAGGCGGTGTTTGCATCTCCGGCACGGCGTTCGATCACGCGGTGCATAAAGTGGATGTCGGTTTTGCGGACCTCGGAGAGCAGCAGCTCAAGAACATCGCCAATCCGGTTCGCGCCTATCGGGTTCTGCTGGATCCCGCAGAAGCGGGGAAAATCTTGGCGGCGCGACGCCGGCCAGGTGCAACCATTGCGATTCTGGCAGGAGTGGCAGCGCTGTCCATCGTCTTGCTTGCAGGCATATTTGCATGGCAATGGCAAAGGCCCTCCGCGCCCGGAAGGCCATCCATTGCAGTACTGCCATTTACGAACCTGAGCGGCGATCCTGGCCAGGACTATTTTGCCGACGGCATAACCGAAGATTTGATCACCGACCTTGCGAAGCTTTCCGGCCTCGATGTGATCGCCAGCAACTCCGTCTTCGCCTACAAGGGAAAACCCCTCGTTCTTGCCGATGTTAGGCGTGACCTTGGCGTCGGCTTTGTCGTTGACGGAAGCGTCAGGCGCACCGGCGATCACATCCGCCTCAACGCGCAACTCATCGATATCGCCACTGGCGACAATCTATGGGCCAATCGGTTCGATCGCGGCATCGCGGACGTGTTTGCCGTCCAGGACGAGATGAGCAGGGAAATCGCCAACGCCCTCGGCGTCCAGGCTTCGGCAGCCGAGAGGGAGCGAATGGCACGCCCCCCGACTGCAAATCTCGAAGCCTATGCTACCTACCTGCGTGCGGAGCGGGAGGCGCGCACCGGTCGAGGCGACGGATTGCGCGAGGCTCTTGCGCTGTATGAGAAGGCGCAGGGGCTCGACCCCACCTTCGCCGAGGCCTTCGCCGCCGACGCACGGCTGAGTGTTTATCTTTGGCGCGCCGCCTACGATGATATCATCCAGAGCGCGCTTGCGCGAAAGAGAGCTTATGAAAAGGCAAGCAGGGCCTTGGAGCTCGACCTGGCGTTTTCATCGCCCTACGCCGTTCTTGGGATGATGCAAGTCATTGATCGACGTTACGAGGATGCGATCACCTCGGCCGAGCAGGCCGTCGCACTAGGCCCCGGGGACGCACAGACTCAGATCGCCGTGGGATATGTCCAGCTGTTCTCCGGCAATCTTTCCGAAGCGGCTGCGGCCGTAGAGGCGGCCACCAAGCTCGACCCCAATTTGGCTCCGATAGACCGGGAGGTTGCCGGCCTTGTCTTTCTCCTGCTCGGCGATAGTGGAAAAGCCATTGAGACACTCGAGCGCGCTCGCGACGACGCTCCGGAGGCGGGTGGCTTCCGGATCCTGCTCGCGGCGGCCTACGCTCGCGCTGGCCGCTTAAAGGACGCAAAAGCGGCGATCGCGGACGGACTCCGGCTGGTCGGAAGGGCCGAATCCTCGGCTCGGGCGCGGTCATTGGCCGCATTCAGGGACACGTTTTCCCACTTTCGCAGAGCTGAGGACCTGGCTCTGATCGTCGATGCCCTGCGCACGGCAGGATTGCCCGAATGGCCGTTTGGTTTCACCGCCGACGAAAAGGACCGATTGAAGGGCGCGGAAATCGCATCTCTCATTATGGGTAAAACCCTGAAAGGCCAACTCGAACCCGACGGGCTTCCAGCCATCATGCAGATCGGACAGGATGGCGCGACCGGCTTCCGCACGATGACACGCATGCTCACCGAAAGAGTCTACGTCGATCACGATCTCTTATGTGAGCAGAGCGAGAATATGCTTGGCCGCCCCGTCTGTGGTCCCGTCTACAGACGCGGGGACGCTGCCGCCAAGGAATATTCCTATGTCAATTCAGGTATCGTGTTTAACTTCGTGCCGGTGAATTGAGACCGCGGGTCTTAGGGTTTATTGATCAAGTTCCAATCCGGCTCATCGACTGCCAGCTTTGCCTCGACGACCGGCCATCTTGCATCGCCCTTCGGAACGAGATCATCGGCATTGTCCGCAAAAACGGCCGCGTTGCCTTCGTCGTAGATCAGGTAGAGCTTGCCATCGATGATCCTGAACGCTTCCGGGTCGACATTGACTGTGACGGATTCATTGAGGGCGACCTCGCCGGCGCAGTAACCACCATATTGAGGCGTGTATCTGGCAGGCTCGCTTATGAACATTTCCTTGTGTTCCTTGCTGGCGAAATGCCACGGCGTGCCGAGCCATTCATAGGAAAATTCTTCGGAACCCTTCATGGCCTTGCCATCGGTGAAATATGCGACCGTGTCGTAGCCCATGATCGCTACGCCGCCGAAATAGCCGGTATTCACAGTGTCGTCGGCGAAAGCTGATCCTGTGCCGGCGATCGTCGCCGCCGCAAATGTCGCTGCCAACACTGAACAGCGAACCGTCCTGAATGCCATGGCCATCTGCGCACTCCTTATCAATCGTGGATCGCTGCGCACTTCGCTGCGTTCGCTTCGCCAAGGACTTTCGTCTGACGCGTGGCGCCATGCCGTTTGAATAGTTTCACGATGTCGGTATTACCCTTCCAGAACGCGCGGGTAATCGGCAAATAGCCATGACCCTCGGCACGGCTCACATCCGCACCTTGCGCAATGAGGAATTCCGCCAGTTGCACATGGTTTTCCTCGCCCGCTATCACCAAGGGCGTGACCCCTGACTTGTTAGCCGAGTCTTCGAGCACCGCCCCCTGTTCGAGCAACAGCTTGGCGATTGCGAAGCTTCCAGAAAAGGCGGCCGCGTGGAGCGGCGTAAACCCACCGGAATTGCGCGCCATGACGTTGGCGCCGTTGTTCAGGAGGAATTCCGCAATGGCAGGCTGATCGGCGAGAGCAGCAGCCATGAGGGGCGTGCCCTGGTCGCGCGCCCGACTCTCGACATCGGCGCCGCCAGCCAACGCTTGCTCAACGGCGGCCTTGTTGCCGGCGGAGATGGCATCGAACAACGCACTTCCCGCATCTGCCGACGTCGAGACGACGACCAACGCGCAAAGTGCGAAGAGGACACGCATTCCTACCGATACCACGCGCGGCGATGCAGTACAAGTTCGGCTGGGTGCCACGTCGTAAAGCGCGCGCGTTTTCGGCTGGTCTTTGCATGGATCATGCTGGCCGGCTTCGTTGCGGCTTACTCTGCTGGGTTCAGACGCCACTCGCCACGAAAGGCTGGTCGCAACCTGCGTCCCCGGTACGGGCCGCTCTGGGATGAATGCTCTTTGCGATCCCCCGGACGGATCAGCTATGCAGGCTGGGCAAATCCGTGCTCGCGCCCCCCAGGAATGGCAACTCCGCCAAGGCAGGCCAACTCCGCCTTGGGCCGGAGGCAATCAGTGCTCCGCCTATTCTTAAAGCTATATTTAAGCACTAGAGGCTAGCGTCGAGACCGATGCGCGCCGAGCAACGGTGCGTCGCCCTCGAGTCGGAAGCCATTGGGAGCCAGATTGGAAAAAATTCGGGGTCTGCTAAACCTCGTCTGGCGGCCCTCCAATGTGCCGGCGGTCCTGGCGCTGTTCGTGATCGTGCTTGCCGGCCTGTTTGCCGAACACCAGAACAGCCGCGTGTTCGTGCAGGGTCTGCGTAGCGACGTCCAGAGCAGCGTAAGCCTGATCCGGGCCAAGCTTGAAGGCAATGTCAACGGCAACATTCAGCTTGTGCGCGGTCTGGTTGCCACGCTCTCGACCGAACCCGGAATGAAACAAGAGCGTTTCGCCGACTTGGCCCGGAACCTGCTGACCGAAAAGTCGCAGTTGAGGAGCGTCGCAGGCGCACCGGACCTCGTCGTTTCCCTGATGTATCCGATGAGCGGCAATGAGAAGGCGATAGGACTCGACTATCGGACGAATCCCGCCCAGCGCGAGGGCGCGTTGCGCGCCAGAGACTCCGGCGAACTGACCCTGGTGGGGCCGGTGGATCTGGTCCAGGGGGGACAGGGGTTCATTGGCCGTTTTCCGGTATATACCGCGGGTACTGACGGAGAGCCCCGTTTTTGGGGCCTCGTGTCTGCCGTCATAGATCGCGACAGACTTTATCGGGACAGTGGTCTTCTCGACCCGGACCTGCCGATCGAGGTCGCGATCTTGGGACGAGATGGCAAGGGAACAAAGGGTGCGCGGTTTTTCGGCGACGAAGACGTCACGCGGAACGATCCGGTCTTTGTGGACGTGCTGCTGCCCTCGGGATCCTGGCGCATTGCCGCGATACCGAAGGGTGGCTGGGACGTAACGCCGCCCAATATCTGGATGCTGCGCCTGTTTATCGTCTTGGCCGCCGCCCTGATCATGGTGCCGACGGTCATGACGGGCCGCCTGATCGAGGAACGGCTCAAGAACATTGGTGAACTGAGGCGTCGCGAGATCGAACTCGAACGCGTTTCGCGCCGCCTCGCTCTTGCACTCGACAGTTCGCAGATCGGCGTATGGGAACTGAACACGGAAACCAACGATCTTCTTTGGGACGACCGGATGAACGAGATGTACAGCTTTCCGGCCGACGGGGGACGCCGCAGCTATGCGGATTGGGAACGTAGGATCCACCCGGACGATCTGGACCGCGTGCTGACCGACTATCCGACGACCGAGAGCGGCGCCAGCTTCCACACGCAATACCGGCTCCTGCTGCCCGACGGCAAAATCCGCTACGTCCGCGAGAGCGCCAAATTCTATCAGGATTCGGGCGAACCCGCAAAGATTGTCGGCGTCAACTGGGATGTGACCGCCGACGTCGCGCTTAATGAAAACCTCAGACAGGCGAACATGCTGACCGAGGCCCACAACGCGGAGCTCGAGGCCGCCAAGGCGCGCATCGAATTCAACGCGCTCCACGATTCGCTGACCGGTCTGCCCAATCGCCGCTATCTTGATGAGGTGCTTGGCGCCCAGATCCAGAAGTTCGAAAGCAAGGGTGAGCATGCAGGACTGCTGCACATCGATCTCGATCGTTTCAAGCAGATCAACGATACGCTCGGACATGCCGCTGGCGACGCGATGCTGATCCATGCCGCCAAGGTCTTGCAAGCCAACCTGCGAGACACGGATTTTGTCGCGCGCGTCGGCGGCGACGAGTTCGTGGTGCTGTGCAGGCTCGACAGGGGCGACCCCAACAGCAGCAACGACCAATTGGCAAAACTGGCTGACCGCATCATCGTTCAGATGCATCAGCCGGTGCCCTATGAAGGGCATGAATGCCGTTTCGGCGTTTCGATAGGCATCGCCAGCGACATAGACTCCGGGACTGACCCGAGGCGCCTGCTGGTCAATGCCGATCTGGCGCTCTACCGGGCCAAGAGCCGCGGCCGCAACCGCTACCAGTTCTTCAACGAGGCGCTGCAGGCTGAAATCGTGCGCACCAAGCGCATCGCCGACGACATATTGTCGGGGCTTGAGCGCGACGAATTCGTCGCCTACTACCAGCCGCAGTTCGACGCCACGACACACGAAATCATCGGCGTCGAGGCGCTGGCCAGATGGGATCACCCGACAGAAGGCCTGCTCGCGCCTTCCGTCTTCATGAAGATCGCAGAAGAGCTCAACGTTGTCGCGACGATCGACCGCGTCATCCTCGAACAGACGCTCGACAACTTCAAAGAGTGGAACTTGGCAGGCCTCAATATTCCCAAGGCTTCGGTCAACGTCTCGGCCCGCCGCCTGCACGACGAGGAACTGATCAGGAGCCTGCGCAAGCTGAACATAAAGCGCGGCACGATTTCGTTCGAGCTCGTCGAGTCGATTTTCCTGGACGAGAATGACGAACTGGTGACGTGGAACGTGGAGCAGATCAAGAATCTGGGGATCGACATAGAGATCGATGATTTCGGCACCGGCTACGCATCGATCGTCAGCCTGCTCAAGCTCAAGCCTCGCCGGCTCAAGATCGATCGTCAGCTGGTGATCCCGCTGATGCGCTCGCCCGGACAGAGACAGCTTGTCGGGTCGATCATCGACATCGGCAAGTCGCTTGGCATCGAGGTGCTTGCCGAAGGCGTCGAAACCATGAGCCATGCCGCCGCACTCAAGGTTCTGGGTTGCCACGCCTTGCAGGGCTTTGCATTCGCCCAACCCATGAGCGCAACCGATCTGAAGGCCTTCGTGCTGAAGCGAAAGCTCCTGGCCGCGTCATGACAGCCCTGCGGGCGTATTCACGGCCGGCAAATCACGGTATAGACGCCGCGTTGACGGCGAGGCCCCATGGCAAGAATTTCACTGAAGCTCGACCATCTGATCGATGCTCCTGCGCTGCGCGAGGCCCTCAAGGTCCTGGTGACGGCGGATACGGCGGGGGCGAAGGGTCCCGAGGTCCGCGCCCAGGCCTTGCAACTGCTCAAGGACGCACTCGCTGCCGGGCGCAACACCGCTGAAGCCATGCTGCTCGACGACGGCGGCGGCAAGGCCTGCGCCGCCCGACTTTCACATCTTCTGGACGAGATCATACGCATCCTGCACGAGTTCACGGTCGCGCAGTTCGTCACCGGCGCCGGCCGGCCGGCCAATGTCATGGCGCGCGTCGCCGTTGGCGGCTATGGCCGCGGCACACTGGCTCCCGGCTCCGACATCGACCTGCTGTTCCTGCTTCCGCCGGGCAAGCAGCAGACCGGCGCGCGGATTGTCGAGCAGATGCTGTATATGCTTTGGGATCTGGGTCTGAAAGTCGGGCACGCGACGCGCGACATCGACGAATGCGTGCGCCTGTCGCGCACCGACACGACCATCCGCACATCGATTCTCGAGGCGCGTCTTGTCTGGGGGGACAAAGCGTTGTTCGATGACCTCATCACCCGCTTCGACAGGGAAGTGGTGAAGGGCACTGGCCCCGACTATGCGCAGGCCAAGCTTGGCGAGCGCGACGAACGTCACGCCAAGGCGGGCGAGAGCCGCTATCTGGTGGAACCCAACGTCAAGGACGGCAAGGGCGGGCTCCGCGACCTTCACACGCTGTTCTGGATCGGCAAGTATTTCTACCGCGTCAGGAGCGGCGAGGAACTCGTCGACAAGGGCGTTTTCACGAGGCCGGAATACAACCGCATCCGCAAGGCCGAAGACTTCCTGTGGGCGGTGCGCTGCCACATGCACTTTGTGACAGGCAAGGCCGAGGAAAGGCTGCATTTCGACATCCAGCGAGAGATCGCCGAGCGCCTCGACTACACCAGCCATCCAGGACTCTCCGGGGTCGAGCGTTTCATGAAGCATTACTTCCTGATCGCCAAGGATGTCGGCGACCTGACGCGCATCTTCTGCGCGGCGCTCGAGGAGGAACAGGCCAAGCATGTTCCGGGCTTCAACCGGCTGCTGATCGGCTTTTCGCGGCGCCGGCGCAAGCTGGCCGGCACCTCCGACTTCATCGTCGACAATCATCGTATAAATGTCGCCGACGATCAGGTCTTCGAGCGGGATCCCGTCAATCTCGTCAGGCTGTTCTGGCTTGCCGACAAGCACGGTCTTGAGTATCACCCGGACGCGCTGAAACTGCTGACACGTTCACTGCGGCTTATCGACCGCACACTGCGCCGAGATCCGGAGGCCAACCGGCTGTTTCTCGACATACTGACCTCGGATCGCAATCCCGAGCACAATCTGCGACGCATGAACGAAGCGGGCGTGCTGGGCAAGCTGATCCCCGACTTCGGCAAGATCGTCGCCATGATGCAGTTCTCGATGTATCACCACTATACGGTTGACGAGCACCTGCTGCGCTGCATCGGCGTGCTTGCTGAAATCGATCGCGGCAAGGCCGAGAAGGTTCACCCGCTGGCGCATTCGCTGATGCCGGATCTGAAGAAGCGCCGCGAACTGCTCTACGTCGCCCTTCTACTGCACGACATTGCCAAGGGACGGCTCGAGGATCACTCGGTCGCCGGGGCCAGAATCGCCAGGCGCATTTGCCCGCATATGGGTCTGTCGCCGGATGACACCGCGACCGTGGCATGGCTGGTGGAGAATCATCTGGTCATGTCGATGACGGCGCAGACGCGCGATCTCAACGACAGGAAGACGATCGACGATTTCGCCTCCGTCGTGCAATCGGTCGAACAGCTGAAGCTGCTGCTGCTGCTGACTGTATGCGACATTCGCGGCGTCGGCCCCGGGGTCTGGAACGGTTGGAAAGGCCAGCTGCTGCGTACGCTTTACTACGAGACAGAGCTGCTCCTCACGGGAGGATTTTCGGAGGTGGGCCGTGCGCAAAGAACCGCCGAGGCGCGGACGCGTCTCGACGAGGGCCTGTCGCAATGGCCTGATGCCGTGCGCCGCAAATACCTGAAGCTCCACTATGAAAACTACCTGCTCACTGTCGATCTGCCCGATCAGCTGAGGCACGCGGAATTCGTCCGCGACGCCAGCATCGCTGATCGGCAGCTCGCGACGATGGTCAAGACGCACGAATTCGAAGCCGTCACCGAAATCACCGTGCTGGCGCAGGATCATCCGCGCCTGCTGTCGGTGATCGCGGGCGCCTGCGCCGCTGCCGGCGGCAACATCGTCGACGCCCAGATTTTCACCACTGCCGATGGCCGGGCGCTCGACACGATCCTGATATCGCGCGAATTCGACCATGACGAGGATGAGCGCCGGCGGGGAACCCGCGTCGGCCGCCTGATCGAGGATGTCTTGTCGGGCCGAGCCTGGCTGCCCGAGATGATCGAGAAACGCGCCAAGCCGCGGCGCGGCCAAAAAACCTTCAAGATCGCACCACGCGCCGACCTCCGAAACACCCTGTCGAACCGCTTTTCGGTCATCGAGGTGGAATGCCTTGACCGGCCGGGTCTGTTGTCCGAGATCACTGGCGCGCTGTCGGACCTGTCGCTCGACATAGCATCGGCGCACATCACCACCTTTGGCGAGAAGGTCATCGACACCTTCTACGTCACCGACTTGACCGGCGCCAAGATCGACAATCCGAACCGCGTCGATGCGATCCGCAAGCGCCTGATATCCGCCCTCAAGGGCGAGTCGGCCGAGCCACGCGCCAAGCGCGCGGTGGCGGCGGAATAGGTCATGATTTCCCTTATCGCCCCCGGTTTGCACGCATGAGCCTAGTCAGGAAATTCGCCACGGTCGGTTCCGGCACGCTTGCCAGCCGTCTGCTCGGCTTCACCCGTGAAACGCTGATGGCCGCGGCACTTGGCACGGGGCCCATCGCCGACGCGTTCAACGCGGCGTTCCAACTCCCCAACACCTTTCGGCGGCTGTTTGCCGAGGGCGCTTTCAACGCAGCCTTCGTGCCGCTCTTTGCCAAGGAAATAGAGGCGAACGGCGTCGACGGCGCGAAGCGCTTTTCCGAGGAAGTGTTCGGCGTGCTGTTCACAGTTCTGCTGGCGCTGACCATCGTCATGGAACTGTCGATGCCGCTGATCGTGCGCTACGCGCTGGCGCCGGGTTTCGCCGATACGCCGGACAAGCTGGCCATGACGGTGTCGCTGGCGACGATCATGTTTCCCTATCTGATCTGCATGTCGCTGGGCGCCATGATGGCCGGCATGCTGAACTCGCTGCGCCGCTACTTTGCCGCCGCCATAGCTCCTGTTTTTCTCAACATAATCCTGATCGCGGTGCTGGCCTATGCCTGGCGCGAGGGTCACGATGGCCTCAAGGTCGGGTATGCGCTTTCCTGGGGCGTACTGGCGGCCGGCCTCGTGCAGCTCGGCATCGTCTGGGGGGCCGTGCGCCATGCAGGCATCACGATCGGTTTCCGGCGTCCCCGCCTGACCAGGAACGTCAAGCGCCTGCTGATGCTGGCACTGCCGGCCGCGATCACTGGCGGCATTACACAAATCAACCAGCTCATCGGCACGGCGATCGCGTCGGGTCAGGACAGTGCGGTGTCGTCGCTTGCCTATGCAGATCGCGTCTACCAGCTGCCGCTCGGCGTCGTCGGCATCGCTGTCGCCATTGTTCTTCTGCCCGAACTGGCGCGGGCGCTGAAATCCGGCAACTTGAAGGAGGCGTCAAATCTGCAAAACCGGTCGGTCGAGTTCACGCTGTTTCTGACCTTGCCGGCCGCAGCGGCATTGCTGGTCATGTCCGAGCCGATCGTGCGCGTGCTTTACGAGCGCGGCGCCTTTGCCGCCGGAGACAGCACGCCGCTTGTGTCGGCCATTCTCGCGGTCTTCGGTCTCGGCCTGCCGGCATTTGTGCTGATCAAGGCCTTCACGCCGGGCTATTTCGCGCGCGAGGATACGAGGACGCCGATGTATTTCGCCGGCGTGTCCGTGCTGATCAATGTCAGCCTGTCGCTGACGCTGTTCCCCTCATTCGGCGCTGTCGGGATCGCCATCGCCGCGGCCACCGCCGGCTGGGTCAACGCAATGCTGCTGCTCGGCACATTGATCTGGCGTGGTCACTGGGGGCGCGACATTCCGCTTCTGACCCGCATCCCCCGCCTGGTTCTGGCCGCCGCGATCATGGCTGTCGCGGCGCACTTCGCAGCGTCCTATATGCAGGGGTGGCTGGCTCCGGATTCACCGCTCTACAGGCAGGCGACGGCGCTGGGGGCGCTCATCGCCGGTTCGATGACGCTTTATTTTGTGGTAGCCTTCGGCATTGGCGGCGCAGACATCGGCATGATCACCCGGAGCGTAAAGCGCAAAGAGGACAAGCCCTGAACGGCCGGACGCCGACCGAAATCCTGCGGACCAGAGTTCCGCCCTGGCGCTGCCGGCTCTGCAATTGCCCCGGAAACGGCATTTTTCCGAAATCAGCCCCGTTTTTTTAACGAAAGTCGGGCAGGCTCTGGCCGCTTCTGCATGTCGGCCCGATCGGGCGGCGCGCCGCAATCGGGAGATACTGAATGCCTCGGACAGAGATGGCTCGGGGAATCTGCACAGCGGGGATAAGTGGAATATCTGCCTGAGATCGGCATGATGCCGTGAACAGGAGAGACCATGACAAGACGACCGCGCCGGAACCACAGCC
>JBKJRE010000379.1:0-6311 GCA_046594775.1 Rhizobiaceae bacterium
GAATTGACCCGGCCCGAAGGGTTTCCCGCTGGCGGGCGCCCGCGGCGTCACGCAACTTGCCCGATGCTCCACATCGCGACTGCGTCGCCTTCCTAGCGGATCGCCACGCCATCGAGGAAACAGAATCGCTTCAATCTAACCTTGAAGCGCTCTAGCGGCTGCGGCGGCGTTCAGAGGCGGGCTGGAACGCGATCTTGGCGTGGTAGCCGCAATAGGGTCCGCTGTCGCCGGCATCGTTGCCGCAGAAGCTGAAATCTTCGCTCAGCGGGTCGCCATTCGGCCATTTGCAGGTATTTTCCGAAAGCTGCACGAGCTGCAGCCGCCGGGAGATCGGCACCACCACGTTTTCGCTCGGCCGCGCCTGGTAGCGCACGATCGGATCCGTCTCGAACTGGGCTTGCAGCGCATTGGCGCCGATGGTTGTGGTCATGGTTCTCGTCACGCTGGCCGAGCGGCTTGTGGTTTTCGAGGCGGTTGCGCCCATCACCGTTTTCTTTTGCCGCGCCGGAGCGGCCGTTGAGCGGCCGCGGCTCGAGAGTTTCAGCCGGTGGACCTTGCCGATGACGGCGTTGCGCGTGACAGAGCCAAGTTGGGCCGCGATCTGGCTCGCGCTGAGGCCCTCGGACCACAGCTTTTTCAGAAGTTCGACGCGTTCGTCGGTCCAGTTCATGGTGGCACGCTCCTTATGAACGGGCGGCGTCCGGAATCCTTCAGCGCCCGGCTGCTGCCGGGGCAATACCATATATACGCTGCTGGTTAGGTCCGCCGCACGAAATATAGACTTTGGTTGACTTCTAACTACCCTATCGGCTGAGTCGGTGACAAGAGTCCCTTGTGCAACACTGATCGGTTTTCTCGGTTTTCCCCAACTTGCCCGCCGGCGAGGGCGGGGCAGCGGGGACAAGGTGGTTCCGCGACCTTGCTGCGCGACGTTTTCGTTGACTTCATGGCCAAAACCCACAATATGAATGGATCGGCCGCCGCTTGGGCGGCTTTTTTGATTTTTGGACGCCACCGGGACAAAAGCGCCTCCTGAGGCTGCAACGATGCCCGAATATCGGCTTCGGAGAGACATATAATGAGCGGTTCGGCGCTTTACGAGACATTCGCGCGCGCGCCCCTATCCTTCGAGCGGGGCGAGGGCAGTTGGCTGGTCACCACCGACGGCCAGCGCTATCTCGACTTCGCCGGCGGCATCGCAGTCAATTCGCTGGGCCACGCCCACCCCCATCTGGTGGCGGCGCTTACCGGCCAGGCTGCCAGGCTGTGGCACGTCTCCAACCTCTATGAGATCCCCGGCCAGCAGCGCCTGGGCGAGCGGCTCGTTGCCGCGACCTTCGCCGACAAGGTATTCTTCACCAATTCCGGCGCCGAGGCGCTTGAGGCGGCCATCAAGACGGCGCGTCGCTATCACTACGTCAATGGCCGTCCCGAGCGGTTCCGCACCATCACCTTCGAGGGCGCCTTCCACGGCCGCACCCTGGCCACCATCGCCGCCGGCGGGCAGCAGAAATATCTTGAGGGCTTTGGACCCAAGGCCGACGGCTTCGACCAGGTGCCGTTCGATGACATCGACGCAGCCGAAAAGGCCATCACGCCCGAGACGGCCGCCATCCTGCTGGAGCCGGTGCAGGGCGAGGGCGGCGTGCGTACCTTCCCGACCGAGTCCCTGAGGCGGCTGCGCACGCTCTGCGACGAGCATGGCCTGCTGCTGATTTTCGACGAGGTGCAGTGTGGCGTCGGACGCACCGGCAAGCTTTTCGCCCATGAGTGGGCGGGTATCGAGCCCGACATCATGGCCATCGCCAAGGGCATTGGCGGCGGCTTTCCGATGGGCGCCTGCCTCGCCACCGATGCGGCGGCCGTCGGCATGACTGCCGGCGTTCACGGCACGACGTTTGGCGGCAATCCGCTCGCCATGGCGGTCGGCAACGCCGTGCTTGACGTCGTTCTGGAGGATGGCTTTCTCGACGAGGTGTCTCGCAAGTCTCTGCTCATCAAGCAGGGCCTGGCTTCGGTCGCCGACGAATTCCCCGGCGTCATCGAGGAAATCCGCGGCGTTGGTTTGCTGCTCGGCATCAAGTGCCGCGTGCCCAACGCCGACTTCAACTCGGCGCTGCGCGACCAGAAACTGCTGGCCGTGCCGGCCGGCGACAATGTCATCCGCCTGCTGCCGCCGCTCGTCGTCACCGACGCCGATATCCGCGAGGCGCTGGAGCGCATCCGTGCCGGCGCACGCTCTGTGTCGGCGCCCGCCGCCGTCGCAAGCTGACCTCTTGGAGAATTTGCAATGACCGGTGGTATCCGCCACTTCACCGATCTGTCCGCGGTTTCCGCAGGCGATTTGCGCGGCATGTTGTCGGACGCCTCCGCCCGCAAGGCGCGGCTGAAGGCGGGTAAACGCTCGCGTCCGCTGGACGGCAAGGTGCTGGCGATGATTTTCGACAAGCCGTCGACCCGCACCCGCGTCTCCTTCGACGTCGGCATGCGGCAGCTCGGCGGCGAGACCATCATGCTGACCGGCACGGAAATGCAGCTTGGCCGCTCCGAGACCATCGCCGACACCGCCAAGGTGCTGTCGCGCTACGTCGACGCCATCATGATCCGCACCACCGAGCATGCGCGGCTGCTGGAACTGACCGAGCACGCCACCGTCCCGGTCATCAACGGGCTGACCGACGACACCCACCCCTGCCAGCTTATGGCCGACATCATGACCTTCGAGGAACATCGTGGGCCGGTCGCCGGCAAGACCGTCGCCTGGATCGGCGACGGTAACAATGTCGTGCATTCGCTGCTTGAGGCCTCGGCGCGTTTTTCGTTCAATCTCAGGCTTGCGGTTCCCGAAGGCAGCGAACCGGATGCTCGATACGTCGCTTGGACCAAGGCCAATGGCGGCGCCGTCACCATCATGCGCTCGCCGCAGGAAGCGGCCGACCAGGCCGATTGCATCATGACCGACTGCTGGGTCTCGATGGGCCAGGAGCATCGCGCGCGCGGCCACAATGTTTTCCTGCCCTACCAGGTCAACAGTGAGTTGATGAAGCACGCCAGGGCCGACGCGCTGTTCATGCATTGCCTGCCCGCGCATCGCGGCGAGGAAGTTACGGACGAGGTCATCGACGGGCCGCATTCCGTCGTCTTCGACGAGGCCGAGAACCGGCTGCACGCCCAGAAGGCGGTGCTGGCCTGGTGCCTCGGCGCTTGAACCGGCGCGCGGCGATGCCTATCTCCGGCCCATCACCGAAAACCATGGGCGTCCCGACGCATGCTTCCTGAGTGGCGGCATCGCCGCGCGCCGGAGATGTGTCATGTTGGAAACTGTTCAATTGTCTGATCGCGAAAGAAAACTCGGCGAATTCGGTTATGCTGGCGACGACCACGTCGTACCGTTCGAGGTCGGCCCGCTCGACGCGCGCGGCCGCATCATTCAGGTCGGGCCGCTGCTTGATGCAATCCTCGAGCGTCACGACTATCCCGAAGCGGTCGCCCGGCTGCTTGCCGAGGCATGCATTGTCGCCATCCTTCTAGGTTCGTCGCTGAAGTTCGACGGCAAGTTCATTCTGCAGACCCGCACCGACGGGCCTGTCGACATGCTGGTTGCCGACTTCACCACGCCGGGTGCGCTGCGCGCCTATGCGCGTTTCGACGCCGACCGGTTGGCCGATCTTGCCGCAGTCGGCGAGACCGCGCCTGAAACCCTGCTGGGCAGCGGCATTCTGGCGTTGACGATCGACCAGGGCGAATACACCCAGCGATATCAGGGCATCGTGCAGCTCGACGGCGCCTCGCTCGAGGAGGCGGCGCGCACCTATTTCAGGCAGTCGGAGCAGATACCGACCGAAATCCGCATAGAGGTCGCCAAGCTGGTGCGTCCGGGCGAGCCGGAGCGCTGGCGTGCCGGTGGCATGCTGGTGCAGTTCCTGCCCGACGCGCCGGAGCGCCTGCGCATGCCGGATCTTCCAGGCGGCGACGGCGATACCGGCCCGTCGATTCCGCTCGACAATGCCTGGCTTGAACTTCAGGCGCTGCTCGGCACCATCGAGCCGACCGAACTGATCGACCCGATGGTCGAATCCGAGCGGCTGCTCTACCGGCTCTTCCATGAGCATGGCGTGCGCGTCTTTCCGGGCGTGCGCGTTGCCGACGAGTGCTCCTGCTCGCGCGACCGCATCCGCGGCATTCTGGAAGGCTTTTCGGCCGAGGAGATCAGCGAGAGCACCGACGACGGCAAGATTTCGGTGGCCTGCGAATTCTGCTCGCAAGCCTACGAGTTCGATCCGGCGGAGTTCTCGCCCGCGGCATGACCCTGTTGACGGCTCCCTCTCCACAACGGGAGGGAACTGTCCGGATCACCCGGTTCAGTTCACCGTTCGCGATTTTCCCGGCAGGTCGAGCGAGAAGGCCGGAATCTCGATGTCGAACTCCTCGCCGTGCCTGTTGCGCATCGTGTAGCGGCCGACCATGAAGCCCGACGGCGTCGAAAGCGGGCAGCCTGACGTGTATTGATAGCTGTCGCCGGGATCGAGTTCCGGCTGTTCGCCAACCACGCCCGCGCCACGCACTTCCTCGACCTTTCCTACCCCGTCGGTAATGTGCCAGTAACGCGACATCAGCTTCACCGTATCCTCCGACTGGTTGTCGATGGTTACCCGGTAGCCCCAGACAAAGCGGCCGTCATCCGGATCGGAGCGGTCGGCCAGATAGAATGGCTTCACGGTCACGGTGATGTTGCGCGTCACGGCGCTGTACATGGTTCACGTCTCCAGCATTGCGGCCCTAGATTCCGCGCCAGCGCCTCGCGGTCAACCGCATTTCCGTCATTGAAGTTTGATTTCCGTACGGCGTCCCGCTCCCCGGTTGGAATAGGGCTGTCCAAGGCAGCCGGAAATCGCTCTACTCGTCCCATGAAAAACCGGACTGACGGCAATGCTTGACAGTTGGGCGCGCGCCCGCCTGGATCCCTTGCTCGACGCGGCTGCCCCACGGATTGCGCGCTCGGGGGTCTCGGCCAACGCCGTCACATACGCGGCCTGCGCCGTAGGACTGGCGGCGGCCGGCGCGATTGCCGGCGGCTGGTTCATTCTCGGCCTCCTGCTCATCGGCATCAGCCGCATTGGCGACGGGCTCGATGGAGCGGTTGCTAAGATTAACGGCAGGACCGATCTTGGCGGCTATCTCGACATCGTGCTCGATTTCGTCTTCTATGGCGCCATCCCGCTCGGCTTCGTCGTCTTCGATCCGCAGGCGAACGGCCTTGCCGGCGCCGCCCTGCTGTTCGCCTTCTATGTCAACGGATCGAGCTTTCTCGCCTACGCAATCATGGCCGAGAAGCGCAAACTCATCACCGCCGCGCGCGGTCCCAAATCGCTGTTCTTCACCACTGGCATTGCCGAGGCCAGCGAAACCATCGCCATCTTCCTCGCCTTCTGCGTGTTTCCGGGCTGGTTCCCGGTCATCGCCTGGGTCTTCGCCGTGTTGACGCTCTACACGGCGCTCTCGCGCATCGTACTGGCACGGCGGACGTTCGGGTGAGGTTTTTAAGGAGAAGCGAATGCCGCGCCGTCCGCCCGAGCGGCCTGGAAACATCTCGTCATCTAGGGCGCCCGACCCGCGCCTTCGTCATCCACGGGCAAGCGTAGCGAAGCGGAGCGCGACCTGAGGATCCATGTCGTAGCGTTGACGCCCGAGCCGGCGGTGCGGAACGGGTGCCGGTTCTGCACCATCGCAAGGCCACTCCACGTCACGGCATGGATCCCAGGGTCTTCGCAGACCTGCGGCCTGCTTCGCCCTGGGATGACGAAGGCGCGGGGCTCGCTTCGTCATTCAGGGCGAGCCTCCACCTCCGTCATCCCGGGCGAGCGAGCGAAGCGAGTAAAGACCCGGGACCCATTGGCCGCCTGATCGTCAAACGCGGCCCGTTCGTCGTGCTGGCGCATGAGACATCGGTTCACGCTCTTCACCCCGCCCGGCCACGCTGCTCAATGGGTCCCGGCTCGGCGCGGCTTCGCCGCTTGGCCGGGATGACGCGCGCGTAGGAGCAGGCGCCGTCAAAGCGTGAATAGATTTGCACCCGGGCATGGCTTAATGCCTTACGCATCAACACCGCGCGCCGCCCGGGCCAACTTTTTCATCCACACCCCCGCCACCACGCGCATAATGGCTGCATCGCCCTCGCGGGAAACCTGGTCCGGACCGGGGATCAGGGGAGGGCGACGGCGCCGGGTGGCCGCGCAACGGTAGCGCGGTTGGACATTTTCATCCAGAAACCCGGGCCCTGGCGGAGGCATGTGCGTGAAACTCGTTGCTCC
>JBKJRE010000217.1:0-5676 GCA_046594775.1 Rhizobiaceae bacterium
GGTCCCCGCTGCTAAAGCAGCGTCCCGGCGTTCGCTGACCTTTGACCATGCCACCGGCATGGTCAATTCGCTTCGCGAACTGGTCGCTCACCCCCCTCAAGGGGTAGATCGGCCTGCAGCGGCGTGCATGGGTGGGATTTCCCCATGGCCGAGCTTGATGCCGCCACCATTTCGTTCCACACCGCCTGACATGAAGGACGAGGTGCGCGATCAGCGTGGCGTTTCGGGGTGGGCCTGGCCCGCCTCGCTGTTGGCGCATGGGGTGATCGCCGCGCTGGTGATCTTCGGGCTGCCTTCGCTGCACGGGGAGCCCGAGCCGGAGCAGGCGGTGACGGTGGAACTGGTGCCGCCGCCGCCCGAGGAACAGGCCGCGCCCGCGCCGCCGGCCGAGGAAGCAAAGCCCCAGGCGGCAAAGCAGGCCGAGGCAAAGCCGTCGCCCGCTGTGGAGGATGCGCCGCCCGACGATTCCCAGGACGCCAAGGCCGAGCCCGCGCCGCCCGCCGACAAGGCCAAGCCTGACGAAGAGAAGGCCGAGTCCGGGAAGCCTGAGGCTGAGAAGAAAGCAGAGGAAGCAGCCAAGAAGGCTGAGGCTGCGGCCGAGAAGGCCGAGCAAGCCAAAGCCGAGGAAGCAGCTAAGAAGGCGGAGGAACAGGCGAAGGCCGAGGCTGCGCAGAAAGCTGAAGAGCAGGCCAAGGCTGAGGCCGCCGCCGCGGAGGAACTGGCCAAAGCTGAGGCACAGGCAAAGGACGAGGCCGCCGCTGCGGAGGAACTGGCGAAAGCCGAGGAGCAGGCAAAAGCCGAAGCCGCGGCGGAACAGGCAAAAGCCGAGGCGCAGGCCAAGGCTGAAGAAGCGCAGAAACAGGAGCAAGCCAAGGCCGAGGAAGCCCAGGCCGAGGAGCAGGCGAAGGCTGAAGCTGCCAAGGCCGAGGAACTGGCGAAGGCCGGTTCGGCGGCGGGTGACGAGGCCTCGTCGCTCTCCATGCTGCAACCGGTTTTGCGTTATGGCGAGACCGATGCCGGTCCGCGCCAGGCGCCTAACGGCAATGGCGCGGAGGCGGGCGCCGCACCGCCAAAGGCCGAGACCGATACGCCTGCCGGGCAGCCGGCGCTGCCGTTGGCCGGGCCGGGCGGCGTGGCGCCCGGCGATGCTGTGGCAGGCGCGGTGACGCCGCCGGCCCACCTCGCCACGACGCCGGACAGCCAGACGCCGCCCAAGGACGTGACAAAATTGTTTTCCATGACCGACAACGGCGCTGCTGTCGCGACGACGGCGATGGGCGACGTGCCGCGCGGGGTTCGGGCCGGGCGGCTCTGCGTGACCGCGCTGCGCGACCAGTTGCGCAACGGGCTGCCGCCCTATTTTCCGGACATTCTGCCGGCCTACCGGCTGGAGTCCGGCACGGTGCTCGACATTCCCAAGGCGGCGTTCCGGGTCGGCGGGCAATGGTTCGACCTCAGCTACCGCTGCGCGGTGGACGAGGCCGCGACGCGGGTTGTGGGGTTTTCCTACCGGGTCGGCGCGCCGCTGCCGCCAAGCGAATGGCGACGCCGCGGGCTGCCGGCGCGGTAGGAATGAGGCGGGCACAAGACCGGCCGGCATCCGGCGATGGCGCGGCGATGATCCAAGGGCCGGCGGGCTGCGTATCAGGGTCAGCAAGGCCGGGAACGGAAAAGATGCGCATCATTCATGTCAACGACACCATGCAGACGGGCTACAGCTATGCGCTTTCGGCACCCGAGGGGCAGGATTTCGACGCGGCGTTCAAGCCCGAGCTGACGCCCAGGGAGATGCTGGCGCTCGGCGTGTTCGGCGGCAAGTACATGACCGATACGCAAGGCGAGTTTCCGAAGGACTGGTTCACCGAAGCGAAGCTCTCGCCGGCCAGGCGCGATGCCGCGCTCAACTTCTTCAAGGTCGACGCCAGCCAGCCCTTGTCGGTGTGGCGGCAAAAAGGCTGGATCTTCGAGGACGATCCGCGCGGCTGGTTCCAGTGGTACTGCCGCTATTTTCGCGGCCGGCGCATCGAGCGCGAAGACCAGCGCCAGATCGGCCGCTGGAAGGCGATGACGCGGCACATCGCGCAGATCCGGCAGAACTGCGAGACCGGCGACATTTGGTGCAGGCCGAGGCAGCGCCAGGCGCTGCTGCACTGGGCCTATGACAGCCGGAAATTCTGAGCGGGCGGCGAGCGCCAGCGGCAGGTGTCGCGACGGCGACGTGCCTACGCTGTGTCGCCGGCCTCGGCCATCAACCGCGAATTCACGCGGGTCGCGTAGAGGCGGCGCAGGAAGGCCAGGATGAAGGCGGCGCTCAAGACCAGCACGATGGTCGGCGCCGGCGCGCTGTCAAGGAAGAAGCTCATATAGGCGCCGGCGAGCATCGCGGCGGTGCAGACCAGCACGGCGGTGAACAGCATCCAGCCGAAGGAGCGGACCAGCAGGAAGGCGATGGCGCCGGGCGTGACCAGAAGCGCCACGGCGAGGATCAGCCCGACCGAGCTCAGCGTGGCGACGATGGTCAGCGACAGGATCGACAGCAGGCCGTAATGCAGCAGGCCGGTGCGCAGGCCGGACGCCTGGGCCTGCGCCGGGTCGAAGGCGTGCAGCAGAAGATCCTTCCACTTCAGGAGCAGGACCGCCGAGACGCCGAGGCCGATGATGCCGGAGGTCCAGAGGTCTTCCGTGCCGATGCCCAGCATGTTGCCGAACAGGATGTGGTCGAGATGCTGGTTGGTGTGGATCGAGGTGTAGAGGATGATGCCGACGGCGAACATGCCGGAGAAGACGACACCCATGACCGTGTCCTGCTTGACGCGGCTGTTGTGCGACAGATAGCCGGTGAGCAGCGCGCAGCTCATGCCGGCGGCGAAGGCGCCTATAATGAGCGGGATGCCGACGATCCAGGCGAGCACGATGCCAGGCAGCACGGCATGGCTGACCGCGTCGCCCATCAGTGCCCAGCCTTTCAGCACGAGAAAGCAGGACAGCAGCGCGGTCGGCGGCGCCACCAGAAGCACGACCCAGAAGGCGTTCTGCATGAACGGGAACTGGAAGGGCAGGGTGAGGGTCTCGACAGTCATCAAAGCGCTCCTTCCGCCGGCAACGGGCGGACGAGCGCTGCCGCCGCCTTGCGGCGGGTGGCGATGAGGCCGTGCTTGGGGGCGAGGAGGAAGGCGGTGAGGAAGATCAGCGTCTGCAGCGTGACGATGACGCCGCCGGTGGCGCCGTCGAGGAAGTAGCTGATATAGGCGCCGACGAGACTGGTGAGCGTGCCGATGATGACGGCGAGCGTGATGACGCGTGGAAAGCGGTCACTCAAGAGGTAGGCAGTGGCGCCGGGCGTCACCACCATGGCGATGACCAGGAAGGCGCCGACGGTGATCATGGCGGCGACGATGGCCGCCGACAAAAGCACGAAGAACACCGCCTTCAAGAGGTCGGGGCGCAAGCCGATGGTGCGGGCGTGGTTCTCGTCGAAGAAGGTGACCATCAGATCCTTCCACTTGGCGAGCAGCACGGCGAGCGAGACGAAGCCGATGATGGCCATCTGCAGCGTGTCCTGCGGAGTGATGGCGAGGATGTTGCCCATGATGATGGTCTGGACGCTGATCGAGGTCGGGTTGACCGAGATGAGGAACAGGCCGAGGCCGAAGAACGAGGTGAAGATGATGCCGATGATGACGTCGATCTTCAGGCCTGAGCGGTCGCTGAGGAAGAGCATGGAGCCGGCCGCCAGGCCGCCGGCGATGAAGGCGCC
The DNA here is from genome assembly GCA_046594775.1 of Rhizobiaceae bacterium. Taxonomy (GTDB): domain Bacteria; phylum Pseudomonadota; class Alphaproteobacteria; order Rhizobiales; family Rhizobiaceae; genus CAMYMG01. The sequence continues at coordinate 3,758 of JBKJRE010000217.1, forward strand.
GAGCGAGAAGGGCAGGCCCAGCATGAAGGCGCCGGCGACGCCGGGCACCACGGAATGGCTGAGCGCATCGCCGATCAGCGACCAGCCTTTCAGCATCAGATAGGCCGACAGGAAGGCGCAGACGCCGCCGACAAGTGCCGACACCCACATGGCGTTGATCATGTAGGAATAGGTGAAAGGCTGCAGCAGGAGGTCGATCACGAGGCGCTGCCCTCATCGGTGGTGCGCCTTTGCTGGTCGCCGTAGTGGACGAGCGGGCGCTCGTCGTCGGTGATGATGCTGATCTGGCGCAAATCCTCGTCGTCGTGCAGGTCGGCGCCACCGATCGTGAAGTGGCGCAGCACGCCGCCAAAGGCGCGCTCGAGGTTGTCGCGGGTGAAGACGGTTTCGGTCGGGCCGTAGGCCAGCACCGTGCCCTTGACCAGAATGGTGCGGTCGCAGAATTCCGGCACCGAGCCGAGATTGTGGGTCGAGACCAGCATGATGCGGCCCTCGTCGCGCAACTCGCGCAGCAGGGCGACGATCCGGTCCTCGGTCTTGACGTCGACGCCGGTGAAGGGCTCGTCGAGCAGGATGACGCGGGCGTCCTGGGCGAGTGCGCGGGCGAGAAAGACGCGCTTGCGCTGGCCGCCGGAGAGTTCGCCGATCTGGCGCTTGCGGAACTCCTGCATGTTGACGCGGGCGAGCGCCTGGTCGACGGTGGCGTGGTCGGTGCGGGCAGGGCGGCGCAGGAAGCCCATATGGCCGTAGCGGCCCATCATGACGACGTCCTCGACCAGTACGGGAAAGGTCCAGTCGACCTCCTCGGCCTGCGGCACATAGGCGACGAGATTTTCGCGCAGCACCTCGCGCACCGAGCGGCCGAGCAGGCGGATCTCGCCGCGCGCGACCGGCAGGAAGCCCATGATCGCCTTGAACAGCGTCGACTTGCCGGCGCCGTTGACGCCGACAAGGGCGGTGATGGTGCCGGTGGGGATCTCGAAACTTGCGTCGTGCAGCGCGGTCTGGCCGTTGCGGTAGGTGACGGTCACGTCGCGCGCGAAAATCCCGTCCGAATCGCTTTCCACCGTTTTGCCCTCAGCGTCGAGGATGGCTTTGTGCAGCAAGAAAATTTCCTTTTCGTTGGGGAGTCCGGTCAGTTGGTATGTTTGGTCAGTCCCGACGCGACAGTCTGCGAGGTGACTTTCAGGAGATCAAGATAGGTCGGCACCGGACCATCGGGCTCGCTCAGGCTGTCGACGTAAAGCACGCCACCATAGGCGGCCCCGGTCTCACGCGCGACCTGCTCGGCGGGCGAGGTGTTGACGGTGCTTTCGCAAAAGACGACGGGGATGGCGTGCTCCCTGACACCGTCGATGACGGCGCGGACCTGCTGCGGCGTGCCGACCTGGTCGGCGTTCATCGGCCAGAGATAGAGCTCCTTCAAGCCGAAATCGCGGGCGAGGTAGCTGAAGGCGCCCTCGCAGGTGACCAGCCAGCGCTTGTCCTCGGGGATCTTTGCGATCTCGGCGCGCAAGGGCTCGATGACGGCGCGAATAGTCTCCTTGTAGGCCTTGGCGTTGGCGGCATAGGCGGCGGCGTTGTTCGGGTCGTGCGCGGCGAGCGCCTTTTCGATGTTGTCGATATAGATCATGGCATTGTCGGCGCCCATCCAGCCATGCGGGTTGGACTGGCCTTCATACGCACCCGAAGCGACAGGGATAGGGTCGATGCCGTCGGTCAGCACGACCGAAGGCACGTCGCCGAGATTGGCGACAAACTGCTCGAACCAACGTTCCAGATTGAGACCGTTCCACAGGATGAGATCGGCGCCATGGGCGCGCACGATGTCCTGCGGCGTCGGCTCATAGCCGTGGATCTCGGCACCCGGCTTGGTGATCGAGACGACATCGGCGGCGTCGCCGGCGACGTTTCTCGCC
>JBKJRE010000239.1:0-5719 GCA_046594775.1 Rhizobiaceae bacterium
TCGATCCGTTGATTGAGACGACCGTAATCTCGATTTCCGAAGTGCGCATGTCGCCCGACCTCAAGATTGCCACCGGCTTCGTATCGCCGCTTGACGCCAAAGACCCGGAAGCCGTCGTTGAAGCGCTGAACAAGCACGCCAAGTTCGTGCGTGGGCGCATCTCGCATGCACTGCGCCAGATGCGCGCCATTCCCGAAGTGCGATTCCGCCTCGACACCAGCTACGACAACTTCTCCAGGATCAATGACCTGTTGAAGTCTCCCGAGGTTGCACGCGATCTGGATAGCGACGACAAGGAAGACGAATAATGGGTCGCCGCGGCAAGAAAACTGGTCGTCTGGTTTCAGGCTGGGTTGTCTTGGATAAACCGGTAGGGATGGGCTCTACCGACGCCGTGTCCAAGGTCAAATGGCTTTTCAAGGCAGACAAGGCAGGCCATGCCGGCACGCTTGACCCACTCGCCTCCGGCATGCTGCCGATCGCTCTTGGCGAAGCAACCAAGACGGTTCCCTATGTGCAGGACGGCGCCAAGATCTACCGCTTCACCGTAGCTTGGGGCGATGAGCGGTCCACCGATGACCTGGAGGGGCCGGTGACCAAGAGCTCGGAAGCTCGGCCCGCCGAGGCTGAAATACGGGCGCTGCTACCGAAATACACAGGCGTGATCATGCAGATCCCGCCGCAATTCTCGGCCATCAAGATCGCTGGCGAACGCGCCTACGATCTTGCCCGCGAGGGCGCGGCGGTCGATATTCCTGCGCGAGAGGTCGAGATAGGCCGCTTCGATCTGATCGAAATGACGGATCAAGGAGCGTCGATATTCGAAATCGAATGCGGCAAGGGTACATATGTACGATCCTTGGCGCGTGATATCGGGCGCGATCTGGGCTGCTTCGGCCACATCGCCGACCTGCGGCGTACCGAGGTTGATCCATTTACCGCCGACGACTTCGTTACGATTGCGGAACTTGAGGCGGCAAGGTTCGGGGACAAGTCAGCCGATCACGCCGGAACCACAGAGACGCCTGCCGAAGACTTCTCGGCCATTGATGCATTGCTGGTTGAGACGGGCGCGGCGCTGGAGTGCCTGCCACAAGTTGCGTTGAGTGACGACGCCGCGCAACGGATCAGGCTTGGCAACCCCGTCATTATCCGCGGGCGAGATGCTCCGGCCGAGGCGGAGGAAGCCTGCGCCACAGTGCGCGGGAAACTCGTGGCGATTGGCGCGATCGAAGCAGGAATGTTCAAGCCGAAACGGGTTTTCGCAGGATAGATGGTCGCCAGCCCCGCACAACAGATCATGTGACAAGGCATACCATCGCAGCTTGGCAAATACGCTGGCTTTTCTTCGTGAACTGCCCTATATGCGCCGCAGCATGGTGCTGTGCACCGTGTTCGCTGGCCTTTGCTGGACGACATCCCGGCTTTAGGCGTCCCATTTCCGATAAAATTGAAAGGAAGAATCCGATGTCGATCACCGCAGAACGCAAACAGGAATTGATGACCGAGTTTGCAACAGCCAAGGGCGACACCGGTTCGCCGGAAGTTCAGGTTGCAATTCTTTCCGAGCGCATCAAGAACCTGACAGAGCATTTCAAGGACCACAAGAAGGACAATCATTCTCGCCGTGGCCTGCTCGCCCTGGTGTCACAGCGCCGAAGCCTGCTTGACTATCTCAAGCGCAAGGAAGAGAGCCGCTACTCGACACTTATCGAAAAACTCGGCCTACGCCGATAGGAATTCGGCCGGCGCGCCTTTGAAGAAGGGCGCGCCGGCCGAGCATGCGGGCTGCCATAACGGCCGTCCGATCCGGCTCCACTCAATCAAGGGGATTGCATGGAGCCGCCCGTGGACGGTCATGGGGCAGGATTGCAGGACGCTCGATACGCGAAAGGCGTGGCCTAGAACTCCCGAGCTTCCCGTCGTCTTGCCCATGGCTCTCCCTAACAGAAAGCCAGGCAGGGATTTCGCGCCGGTCAAACCGCGCGGCCTTGCCTCATAAAAGGACAAGATATGTTCAAGCATCACAAAGTGGAAATCGAGTGGGCAGGCCGCCCGCTGGTTCTGGAAACAGGCAAGATCGCGCGTCAGGCCGACGGCGCTGTCCTCGCGACCTACGGCGAGACGGTCGTTCTTGCGACAGTCGTGTCGATGAAGGAACCGAAGCCCGGCCTCGACTTTTTCCCACTGACCGTCAATTACCAGGAAAAGACCTATGCTGCCGGCAAGATTCCCGGCGGCTATTTTAAGCGCGAAGGTCGCCCGAGCGAGAAGGAAACACTGGTTTCCCGCCTCATCGACCGCCCCATCCGCCCTCTTTTCGCCAGCGGCTACAAGAATGACACGCAGGTCGTCATCACGGTTCTGCAGCATGATCTGGAGAACGATCCCGACATTCTGTCGATCGTCGCCACATCGGCTGCGCTTACCCTGTCGGGCGTGCCCTTCATGGGCCCGATCGGCGGCGCCCGCGTCGGCTACATCAATGGCGAATATGTGCTGAACCCGCATGTCGACGAGATGCAGGAATCGCAGCTTGATCTGGTTGTCGCTGGCACAGACGCTGCCGTGTTGATGGTGGAGTCCGAAGCCAAGGAACTGGCCGAGGATATCATGCTCGGCGCTGTCATGTTCGGGCACAAGGGCTTTCAGCCGGTCATTGATGCGATCATCAAGCTTGCCGAGGTTGCAGCCAAGGAGCCGCGCGACTTCACGCCGCCGAACTACGCCGATCTTGAAGCCGAGATGCTGAAGATCGTCGAGGGAGAACTTCGCGAGGCCTACAAGAATGTCGACAAGCAGCAGCGCTACGCTGCCGTCGACGCCGTGAAGGCCAAGGTCAAGGAAGCCTTTGCACCCAAGGGCGACGAGGCCCCGAAACACACAAGCGAGCAGGTCGCAACAGTCTTCAAGGAACTGCAGGCGAAGATTGTTCGCTGGAATATTCTTGACACCAAGTCCCGCATTGACGGCCGCGACCTTGCCACCGTCCGCAAGATTGTCTCCGAAGTCGGCGTCCTTCCACGCACCCACGGATCATCGCTTTTCACACGCGGCGAAACGCAGGCGCTGGTCGTTGCCACGCTGGGAACCGGCGAAGACGAGCAATATGTCGACAGCCTGACCGGCATGTATAAGGAGAAGTTCCTTCTCCATTACAACTTCCCTCCCTATTCGGTCGGCGAGACCGGCCGCATGGGATCGCCGGGGCGTCGCGAGATCGGCCACGGCAAGCTGGCTTGGCGAGCCATTCGTCCGATGCTGCCTGCGGCTGAGTCATTTCCCTACACGCTGCGGGTCGTTTCCGAGATTACGGAATCCAACGGTTCGTCCTCGATGGCGACCGTATGCGGAACCTCTCTGGCGCTGATGGATGCCGGCGTGCCACTCGGCAAGCCGGTCGCCGGCATCGCCATGGGCCTGATCAAGGAGGGCGAGCGCTACGCAGTGCTCTCCGACATCCTGGGCGACGAAGACCATCTCGGCGACATGGATTTCAAGGTTGCCGGCACAGTCGGCGGCATCACTGCCCTGCAGATGGACATCAAGATCGACGGCATTACCGAAGAGATCATGCAGGTCGCTCTCGGACAGGCCAAGGACGGTCGTCTGCACATTCTCGGCGAGATGTCGAACGCGCTGTCTGGCGCTCGCGAAGAACTCGGCGAGTTCGCGCCGCGCATCGAGGTCATGCAGATCCCGACCGACAAGATCCGCGACGTGATCGGTTCGGGCGGCAAGGTCATCCGCGAGATCGTCGAGAAGACCGGCGCCAAGATCAACATCGACGACGACGGCGTGATCAAGATCGCGTCTTCCAATGCCAAGGAGATCGAAGCGGCGAAGAAGTGGATCCACACCATCGTGGCTGAGCCGGAAATCGGCGAAATCTATGAAGGCACCGTCGTCAAGACGGCCGACTTCGGCGCTTTCGTGAACTTCTTCGGTCCCAAGGACGGTCTGGTCCACATATCGCAGCTTGCCAACGACCGGGTCGCCAAGACCTCGGACGTCGTCAAGGAGGGCCAGAAGGTCTACGTCAAGCTGATGGGCTTTGACGAACGCGGCAAGGTTCGCCTGTCGATGAAAGTCGTCGACCAGGAGACGGGCAAGGAAATCGTTCGCGAAAAGCGTGCTGAAGGCGAAGACGCGGCCTGAGCCGTTCAGGCGAATAACATGAACTGATGACGGGCGCGGCTGAAAGGCTGCGCCCGTCTTTCGTTTGCAGTTGCGAAGCCTATGCGAGCAGGATATGAGCGGTGAAACCCAGAGAACCCTGTTCTACCCGTTCGAGACGGGAGACATAGACTGTCCCGCCGACGGTCAGCGTTTTCTGTTCCTTGGGGCAGAGCCGGGATTTCGGCTGCCGAAGGAATTTGGCGCTTCATTGCTGATAGTGCAGGGATTTCGTCCGTATTTTCTGGCGCTCCAAGCTGCAAGGCATTCCGTCGCACCAAGGCTTGAGGGAGAGGGCTACGATGGCGCTCTTGTCGTCACGGGCAGGCATCGCGGCCAGAACCATGCAAGGATTGCCGAGGCAGTCGACCGGACTGTTCCTGGAGGCCTGATCATGGTCGCAGGTGGCGCGGACGAGGGCGTGGCAAGCCTTAGAAAGAGGCTTGAAAAGCTTGTGGAGCTTGATGGTCACATGCCGAAATATCACGGCATTGCAATGTGGTTTCGCCGCCCGACGGTTTCCGACTCTGTGCTTGCCGGACTGTCGCAAGATGCCGGTCTTGCGGCCGGGCGCTTCATGTCTGCTCCAGGCATGTTCTCACACGATCGGATAGACGCTGGTTCGCGCCTGCTTGCCGAGCATTTGCCACGTGTCTGCAAGGGTTCAGCGGCCGATTTCGGCGCCGGTTGGGGCTACCTGTCGACGGTTCTCGCCGAACGGACAGAAGGACTGAAATCGATTGACCTTTACGAGGCGGATTTCGAGTCTCTGGAGGCAGCAAAAACCAACCTCGCGGCACTCCCGGGCGCCCCGTCGTCGGCATTCTTCTGGCATGATCTTGTCGGTGAGAAAGTGGAGAGGAAATACGATCTCATCGTCATGAACCCGCCATTTCATCAAGGCCGCGCGGCCCAACCGGCAATTGGCCAGGCGATGATTCACGCGGCCGCCTCGGCGCTCGGATCGGGCGGGCGCCTTTTCATGGTGCAGAACCGTGGACTGCCCTATGACGAGATATTGAGAGCGAAGTTCTCGCGCGTTGCTGAAATGAAGCGTGACGGCGCGTTCCGGATCATCGAGGCCCAGCGGTAGCAGAACTCATTTCGTGTTCAAGCTTTTGCGTGATCTTTTGCGCCATGCACGGTAACGACCTTGCCATTCTGGATCTTCAACGGCGCAGGGCGACCGTAGAGAAACCCCTGCATCACCTGGCATCCGGCAGCCTGCAGCAGTCGCGCCTGCTGCTCGGTCTCGACGCCTTCCGAACCGGCGTGCACGCCGAGCGCACGCGACAGGCCGACAATGGTGGAAACAACAGCACCCGAGCTTGAATCGGGGTCGATCCTGTTGATGAAAGACCGATCGATCTTGAGTTTGTGCGCATGAAACTGCCGAGGCCGGAGCTGGCGATTGTGATGATCCGAAATACCGGAGTGCGGCTTGGACCACTGACGGTGACCATGGCGGAGCTTCCCCGGTTTGCAGGGTGGTGTTAGCGCAAAGGTCCGTAAGGTTGGTTTCCGTCGACCGTTGTAATTTTAG
>JBKJRE010000378.1:0-10718 GCA_046594775.1 Rhizobiaceae bacterium
TTTCAAGGCTGAAGCCCTCCCTCAAACTTTGAGGAAGTATACCTTAATATGGATTAGACGTCCATTTTTGGGAAATGATAGAGGTGATGTCACACCGTCCCGAAGGCGCTCGCCCCCTGATCGGCGCGGGCGACCCGTTCCCGGAAGCCTGCAAAAAGCTCGCGGCCCATGCCGTGCTCATTGCCGGAAAGGTCGGGCACGACGCAGGTCCGCGCCGCCAGCACGTCCGGCGATACCAGCACCTCCAGAAACCCGCCATCCGCGTCGAGGCGCACCATGTCGCCGGTCTGTATCCTGCCGATCATGCCGCCTTCCACCGCTTCCGGTGTCACATGGATCGCCGCCGGCACCTTGCCCGACGCGCCGGACATGCGCCCGTCGGTGACCAGCGCCACCTTGTGTCCGCGATCCTGCAATATGCCCAGCACCGTCGTCAGCTTGTGCAGTTCCGGCATTCCGTTGGCCTTCGGCCCCTGGAAGCGCACCACCGCAACAAAGTCGCGGTCGAGTTCGCCGGCCTTGAAGGCGTCATGCAACGCCTGCTGGCTGTCGAGCACCAGCGCCGGCGCCTCGATCAGCCGTCGCTCCGGCTTCACCGCCGATGTCTTGATGATGGCGTGGCCGAGATTGCCCGACAGCACCTTCAGCCCGCCGCTCGCCTGGAAGGCTTTTGGAAACGGCGCCAGCACCGTCTCGTCGCCGCTTTTTTCCGGCGCCGCCTCGCGCACCACGCTGCCGTCTGGCCCCAACCTCGCCTCCACCGCGTAAGGACGCAGGCCTTCGCCCCATACCGTCCGCACGTCCTCGTGCAGCAGCCCCGCATCGAGCAGTTCGCGCACCAGGAAGCCGAGCCCACCCGCGGCGTGAAAATGGTTCACGTCGGCCAGCCCGTTCGGGTAGACCCGCGCCAGCAGCGGCGTCGCTTCGGACAGGTCGGAAATATCCTGCCAGGTGATGGCGATCCCGGCTGCCGCCGCCATGGCGATCAGGTGGATCGTGTGGTTGGTCGAGCCGCCGGTGGCGTGCAGCCCGACAATGCCGTTCACGATCGAGCGCTCGTCGATCATTTTCCCGACCGGCGTGTAGGCATTGCCGAGCGCGGTGATCGCCAGCGCGCGCTTGGCCGCCTCCCTTGTCAGGGCCTCGCGCAGCGGCGTACCCGGATTTACGAAGGAAGCGCCGGGCGTATGCAACCCCATGATCTCCATCAGCATCTGGTTGGAGTTGGCCGTGCCGTAGAAGGTGCAGGTGCCTGGTCCGTGATAGGATTTCGACTCTGCTTCCAGCAGTTCCGGACGGCCGACCTTGCCCTCGGCATAGAGCTGGCGGATTCTCGCCTTCTCGTCATTGGGCAGGCCGGTGGTCATCGGTCCGGCCGGAATGAACACCGCCGGCAGATGGCCGAAGGTCAGCGCCGCGATCGTCAGGCCGGGCACGATCTTGTCGCACACGCCGAGATAGACCGCCGCGTCGAACATGTTGTGCGACAGCCCGATGGCCGCCGCCATGGCGATCACGTCGCGCGAAAACAGCGAAAGCTCCATGCCGGGCTGGCCCTGCGTGACGCCGTCGCACATGGCAGGCACGCCGCCGGCCACCTGCGCGATACCACCCGCCTCGCGCGCCGCCTGCTTGATCGTCTGCGGAAAGGTCTCGAAGGGCTGATGCGCCGACAGCATGTCGTTATAGGAGGTGATGATGCCGAGATTGGGCGCCCGGTCTCCACCCAGTGCGGCCTTCTCTGAAGGGCTGCACACGGCGAAGCCGTGCGCCAGGTTGCCGCAGGAAAGCACGCCGCGATTGGCTGTCCGCTGCGCGGCATAGCCGATGCGGTCGAGATAGAGGTCGCGCGCCGGCCTCGACCTTTCGTGAATGCGCCGGGTGATTGCTTCAACGTCTTTTCGTGCCGTCATGGGACTCGTCCTTCCTCAGCAGTCCGGGAAAGTGGAAAGCCTCTCCGGATCGGAATGCAAGTGATGGGCCTGGGGTTCTGACCCTATGCGGCCCAGTATATCTGCACCGGCCTCGACGCATGGTCGATGACGGCGCGGATCGGCAGCTTCTCGCCCTCGCAGGCGCGGTCGAGCACAGCGCGCTTTTCGGCGCCTTCGATATGCAGGCCGAGAAACCGCGCCTTGACGATTGTGCTCAGCGTCAGCGTCAGCCGCGGCTCCACGCCGCTTGGCGCATTCACCGGCATTACCAGCCTGTCCTGTTCCGGATCAAGCAGCGCCGGCAGGTTGTCGGCATCGGGAAAAAACGATGCCGTGTGCCCGTCGGCGCCCATGCCGAGAATGGCGACGTCGAGCGGCCAGGGCAGGCGTCTCAGCGCCTCGTTGGCCAGCGCGGCCGCCGCTTCGACGCTTTCCGCCTCGTGGTACAGCCCGACGAACTTCGCCGCCGCCGCCGGTCCCTGCAACAGCTTGCTCTTGGCCAGCGCGGCGTTGGAGCGCGGCGAGGTGGCCGGAACCAGCCGCTCGTCGACCAGCGTCACCGATACCCGCCGCCAGTCGATCGGCATGCGCGACAGCGCGTCGAGGAACAGGCCGGGCGTCGATCCGCCCGAGATGGCCAGAAAGCCTTCGCCGCGCGCTGAAATCGCCCCCGCCAGAACCCGCGATACCGACTCGGCCAGCGACTTTGCCAAGTCGCCGCGGGTGTCGAAGACGCGCCGCGCCGGCCGGATTTTTTCGTCCATCAACTGCTCTCGTGCCATGTTCTACCGTCCCGCTCGATGAGCGCAATGGACGAGGATGGCCCCCAGGTGCCGGCGGTGTAGCCCTGCGCTTCCTGCCGGCTGTCGGCCCAGGCCGAAAGTATCGGATCGATCCATGTCCATGCCGCCTCGACCTCGTCGCGGCGCATGAACAGCGTCTGGTTGCCGCGTATCACGTCCATGATCAGCCGCTCATAGGCGTCAGGCGAGCGTCCGTCGAAGCTCTGCGCAAAAATCATGTCGAGCGGAATCTGCCTCAACCGCATGCCGCCCGGACCTGGATCCTTGATCATCATGTATTGCTTGACGCCCTCGTCCGGCTGCAGCCTTATAACCAGCTGGTTGGGCGAGACATTGCCGGCGCTCTCGCCGAATATATTGTGCGGTATCGGCTTGAACTCGATGACGATCTCCGACACCCGGGTCGCCAGCCGCTTGCCGGTCCTCAGATAGAACGGCACGCCGGCCCAGCGCCAGTTGGCGATCTCGGCCTTCAGCGCCACGAAGGTCTCGGTCGTGCTGTCCTTGCTGTCGAGTTCCACCAGATAGCCCTTCACCGCACCGCCTGCCGAGGCGCCGGCGCGGTACTGGCCGCGCACCGTCGACTTGGGCGCCTCCTGTCCGTTGACCCGCTTCAGCGAGCGCAGCACCTTCAGCTTCTCGTCGCGCACTGCATTGGCGTCCATCGAGGAAGGCGCCTCCATGGCGACAAGGCAGAGCAGCTGAAGCATGTGGTTCTGCACCATGTCGCGCAGCGCGCCGGCCTTGTCGTAATAGGTCACGCGGTCTTCCAGGCCCACCGTCTCGGCCACCGTGATCTGCACATGGTCGACATGCGCCGAATTCCACAGCGGCTCGTAGAGCGCGTTGGCGAAGCGCAGCGCCATCAGGTTCTGCACCGTCTCCTTGCCGAGATAATGGTCGATGCGGAAGATCTGGTGTTCGCCGAAAGTGTTGCCGATCTGGTCGTTCAGCATGTGGGCCGACGCGAGATCTCGCCCTATCGGCTTTTCCACGACGATGCGGGAATTGCCGGTCACCATCTTGTGCTCTTTTATTCGGTCGGAGATCATGCCGAACAGCGACGGCGCGACGGCCAGATAGAAGGCGCGGATCACCTTGCTGTCGCCGATCGCCTTCTTGAGCTTGTCGAACCCCTCGCCGGTGCTGGCGTCGGCAGGCACGTAGCTCAGCCGCCCCAGAAATATGTCCAGCTCCTTCTTGTTGATATACTCGGCCGCGACGTGTTCCTTGATGGCATTGCGCGCGAAGGTTCGAAATTCCTCATCGGTCATCTTGGTGCGCGACGTGCCGATGATGCGCGTCGGTTCGGAAAACTGATGGTCGCACTGGCGGTGATAGAGCGCTGGCAATAGCTTGCGCTCGGAGAGGTCGCCCGTTCCTCCGAAGATGATGAAATCGAACGGCTCGACGGGAATGATCTGGCTGGTCATCTTTTGTCCAATTTATGCCGCAGTGCAGCATGACGTAATATAATCGATTTAGGAAGACCAGAGCCATGATGTCACACTGGCAAACGTCCGGCTGGTCCAGCGGCTTTCGCGGTGGCACCATAAAGCGGGCCTGTGACAGAATACAAAGGGAGAATCGGCGATGGGCGCACAAATGTCTGCAAAATCCGCCGAAGGCCGGACCTTCATGCGGTTCATGCGGTCGGCGGGCTGTCGGGCCGGCGCATCGAGTGGTTTGGCTTTTCGGGTGACGAATGCCCGCAGACATGGCAGAGGCCGGGCTGCGTCTGGCCGGCTGGCAGTTGACGAGGGAAACGCATGAACCGTCTCAGGGACAAGGTAGCCATCATCACCGGCGCGGCCTCGGGCTTCGGAGAGGGCATGGCGATGCGCTTTGCCGAGGAGGGCGCCAGGATTGTCGTCGCCGATCTCGATGTGAAGGGCGCCGGGCGTGTCGCCGACGCCATTGGCAGCGCGGCGATAGCCGTGGCTGCCGATGTCTCCGTCAGGTCCGATGTCGAGGCCATGGTGGATGTCGCAACCAGCGCCTTCGGCGGCGTCGACATCATGGTCAACAATGCCGGCTACACGCACCGCAGCGGCGACATGCTGGCGGTCGAGGAAGACGTCTTCGACCTGATTACCGCGGTCAACATGAAAGCCATCTATCACGCGGCGATTGCCGTGGTGCCGATCATGGACAGGCGCGGCGGCGGCGTCATTCTCACCACCGCCTCGACCGCCGGCCTGCGCCCGCGCCCCGGCCTGACCTGGTACAATGCCTCGAAAGGATGGGCGATCACCGCCACCAAATCCATGGCCGTCGAGCTCGCGCCGAAAAACATCCGCGTCAACTGCCTGTGCCCGGTCGCCGGCGAAACCGGCATGCTGGCGAAGTTCATGGGCGACGACACGCCGGAACTGCGCGACAAATTCCGCGCCTCCATCCCGCTCGGCCGGCTGTCACAGCCGCTCGACATCGCCAACGCGGCCCTCTGGCTGGCCTCCGAGGAAGCGGCCTTCATCACCGGCGTGGCGCTGGAGGTCGATGGCGGGCGCTGCATTTGAGGGCCGCATCCATGTGCGCAATCAATCTATGCGGTATAAGAAGCAACAACGTCCCTAAATCCGGTCCCTGAGCGCGAACCAGTTGAGAGCCAGGAACATCAGCGGTGCGCGAAAGCGTCGTCCGCCTGGGAAGGCCGGGATTTTTAGCTCCTCGAAAAGCTTCAGCCGGTCGCGGTTGCCGGCCACTGTCTCGGCATAGAGCTTGCCGACGAAGTTGGACAGCATGACGCCGTGGCCCGAATAGCCGCCCGCCGATATCACGTTGGGCATCACCTCGCGCACATAGGGCTTGCGCGGCATGGTGATGCCGACGAAGCCGCCCCAGCCATGCGTTATCTCGACATTTTTCAGCGCCGGATAGAGTTCGGCGATCTGCTTGCGGATGTGGATCTGGATATCCTTCGGGTCGTTCACCGCGTAGATCTCGCGGCCGCCAAACAAAAGCCGGCCGTCAGGCGTCTTGCGGAAATAGCGCACCACAAAGCGCGAATCGGAGGCCGATTCCCAGCCCGGCAGCACCGGGCTGTCGTCGCCCAGCGGCACCGTGGCGCCGATGAAGGAGCCGATCGGCATGATGTGGGCCGCGCTCTTCGGCTCCAGGTCGCCGCCATAGGCGTTGACCGCGATCAGACATTTCTGCGCGGTGATCGCGCCGCTTGCTGTCTTCACGGTCACCTTGCCGCCATTGACCGAAATCCTCGTTGATTTCGTGTTCTCGAACAGCTGTGCTCCGGCTTCCGCCGCCACGCGCGCCGTGCCGATGATCAGCTTCAGCGGATGGATGTGGCCGGTTCCGGTATCGCGCACGCCGCCGAAATAATGGTCCGATCCGAGCCGCCGCGCCGTCTCCGCGGCATCCATATAGGTGAGATGCGTGTAGCCGAAGCGGGTCTGCATCGCCTCGACATGCTCGTGGTATTCAGGCAGGTCGCGCTTCCTGTGCGACACGTTGAGATGACCGGGGCGAAACTCGATGTCGATCTTGTTGGCCTCGGCAAAGCCCAGCAGATGCGCCTTGGCTTCCTCGGCCAGGTCAAACAGCGCTTTGGCCCGTCCGAAGCCGAGCTCCGCCTCAAGCTCCTCCGCGCCGGCGCGTTGTCCGGTGCCAAGCTGGCCACCATTGCGGCCCGATGCGCCATCGCCCAGACGGTGCGCCTCGATCAGTGCGACGCTGGCGCCGGCCTTGGCCAGATGCGCGGCTGCCGACAGGCCGGTGAAGCCGCCGCCGATCACCACGACGTCGACTGTCAGGTCGCCGTCGAGTGCAGGATAGTCGGGCCGCGGCCCGGCGGTTTCCTCATACCAGGAGTAGCCCGGCGAGATCGGCGATTGATAGGTCATGGGCACAGCACGCCTTGGAGTTGAAGAAGGCCGCCCCGCACGGGCAGGGCCCGCGCCGGATGGAAAAGGAGGACGCTATACGTTCAGAAGCAGGAATTCGCGCTCCCACGGGCTAATGACCTCCATGAAGGTCTCGAACTCGGCCCGCTTGATCGCCGCATAGGTGGCCACGAAACCGGCGCCCAGCGCGTCGCGCAAATCCTCGTCGGCCTCGAAGAGGTCGACCGCCTCGAGCAGGCCGCGCGGCAGGTCGATCTTGTCCTCATTGGCCGTCGTCACGATGGGATGGTCAGGCTTGATCTTCTTCGTCATGCCGATCAGGCCGCAGGCCAGCGACGCGGCCAATGCGAGATACGGGTTGGCGTCCGAGGACGGGATGCGGTTTTCGACGCGCCGCGCGCCCGGATCCGAGCGGGGTACGCGAAAGGCGGTGGTGCGGTTGTCGTATCCCCACTTGGTGTTGACGGGCGCCGAGGCCGCCTGCGTCAGCCGGCGATAGGAGTTCACATAGGGCGCAAACATCACCAGCGAGCTCGGCACATGTCTCTGCATGCCGCCGATGAAGTTGAAGAACGCCTCGGACTCGCTCCCATCCTCGTTGGAAAACACGTTCTTGCCGGTCCTGATGTCGATGATCGACTGGTGGATGTGCATCGCCGAGCCGGGCTGACCCTGCATCGGCTTGGCCATGAATGTGGCGTAGGTTTCGTGCTTGAGCGCTGCCTCGCGTATCGTTCGCTTGAACAGGAACACCTGGTCGGCGAGCTTTACCGGGTCGCCATGCCGCAGATTGATCTCCAACTGGCCGGCACCCTCCTCATGGATCAGCGTGTCGATTTCGAGACCCTGACCCTCGGAGAAATGATAGATATCGTCGATCAGTTCGTCGAACTCGTTGACGCCGGCGATGGAGTAGCCGGCGCCGCCGCCGATGGGCCTTCCCGAACGCCCGACAGGCGGGGTCAAGGGGTAGTCGGGATCCGGATTCTTGCACACCAGATAGAATTCGATCTCCGGGGCGACCACCGGCTTCAGCCCGGCCTTTTCATAGGCCGCCACCACCCGTCGCAGCACATTGCGCGGGGTGAATTCGACGTTGCGGCCGTCCTGATGGACCAGATCGCAGATCACCTGCGCTGTCGGGTCATCTTCCCATGGCACCACCGAGAGCGTCGACAGATCCGGCACCAGCTTCAGATCGCCATCGTCTTCAGGATAGGCGAAGCCGTTGCCGTTTTCAGGATAGGCGCCCGAAATCGTCATCATGAAAGGGGCGGAAGGCAGCGCCAGCGAGGTATTCGAGGTGAACTTGTTCGACGGCATCATCTTGCCGCGGGCGATACCCGCCTGGTCGGGCGTTATGCATTCAATATCCTCGATGCCCCGCCACTCAAGCCAGCCGCTGACCTCTTTCCAGTCCTTCACGCCGCGAAGATTTTTCACGAAGGCAGGCGTTCGTGCGCGTCCCGCTCGGCTTGAGGGGCGGGCATCTTTTTTTGCAGGCGGCATCGATCACCAGGTTTGTTTCAGCTGGCTGACTATAGCCGTTCGGCCGTCCGGAAGGAAAGGGGTGGCGGCCCAACAGGCGATCCATCCGCCTTCAGCGCGTGAAAGGACGCGTTAGCGTGCAGCCGTATCGTCGCTGCCGACAGGCTTTATTCGATTGCGCGCCAGGGTGATCAGCCTGTCGACGACCGGTTGCAATTGTTCGGTGGTAAAGGGCTTGGCCACCACCGCGTCGATGGCGCCAGCAAGGCAAGCGGTCTCGGCGCCAGGGCGGCTTGACAGAAGAATGGTGGCCGGCAGCCCATTGCCGGAAACCTTGCGCAAACCCGCCACCTCGGAAATCACCGCATCGCAGTCGGCGTTGCCGGCCCCGCCGTCGAGGATCACCAGGCCTGGCAACATGCGGGGCAAAACCCTGACTGCTGTAACCGGGGTCTCAGCGACCGGCTTGAGGCCGGAGCGTTCGACGATCTTCGCCACCACGATGAGGTTGATTTGCGACGTGCCCACGATCAGCACTCTCGCAAGATCGGGTGAAAGGTTGCCGGCGCCATCGCGTCGCGGCATGCTCCTGTCCTGATCGAATCCGGGCTCGACCCTTGATTTCGTCATCCATCTCCCTTCTTGCCGCGCAAGCCCGCAGGGGCGTTCGGGACCGCCAGTTGCAAATCAACCCTTCGTTGCATTGGATAATACGCGGAAAAAGGCGACCCTACCCGCCTTTCGGCACAGTTGACGAAAATGTGAATGGCGCCGGCGTCGTCGCCTGGCGCCACTCATGCCTGTTGCTGGAGTCCCGCCCGAGGGTCAGGCGCCTAGCTCTGGCTCTGCTGGGTCAGCACGACCGGGATAAGCAGATCTCCCCAGTTGCCGTTTCCGCCATGGTGCCTGGCCGAACGCACGAGCTCCACCGAGACCCCGGCCTCAACAGCCTTCATCACGGCCTGGTTGAGGCGATGCAAATCGTTGGCCAGGATGCGGATTGCGGCCTGCTGGTCCATGCTCATCGCCGAGGCCTGTTCCTCGGCGCGTTCCTTGACTTGCGGTCTGACGTTCATGGTGCTTCTCCTCGTTGCTGTCGGGCTGTCCGCTATTCCGCGGCTGGCCGGAACTGGGCCTGTTCTGTTGATTCATGCATGGCGGTTGTCGACGACTTGCCGCCGGAAATGGCCATCGACACGGCGTCGAAATAGCCGGTGCCAACTTCGCGCTGGTGCTTGGTCGCGGTGTAGCCATTGGCCTCGGAGGCGAATTCCGCCTCCTGCAGCTCGGAATAGGCCGCCATCTGCCGGTCCTTGTAGCCACGCGCCAGTTCGAACATGCCGTGGTTGAGCTGGTGGAAGCCGGCCAGCGTGATGAACTGGAACTTGTAGCCCATCGCACCCAGCTCGCGCTGGAATTTGGCAATCGTGGCATCGTCGAGGTTCTTCTTCCAGTTGAACGACGGCGAGCAGTTGTAGGCCAGCAGCTTGCCGGGATGCTTCGCGTGCACGGCTTCGGCGAACTGGCGTGCGAAGTCCAGATCGGGTTTGCCGGTCTCGCACCACACCAGGTCGGCATAGGGTGCATAGGCGACGCCGCGCGAGATGGCCTGGTCGAGGCCGATGCGGGTCTTGTAGAAGCCTTCGACGGTGCGCTCACCGGTACAGAACGCGACGTCGTTCGCGTCGATGTCGGAGGTGAGCAGGTCTGCGGCTTCCGCATCGGTGCGTGCGATGATCAACGTGGGGACGCCCATCACGTCGGCGGCAAGCCGCGCTGCGGTCAATTTTTCGATGGCCTCGCGCGTCGGCACCAATACCTTGCCGCCCATGTGACCGCACTTCTTTGCGGAGGCAAGCTGGTCCTCGAAATGCACGCCGGCCGCGCCGGCTTCGATCATCGCCTTCATCAACTCGAAGGCATTCAACACGCCGCCGAACCCGGCCTCCGCATCGGCGACGATCGGCTGCAGGAAATCGATGTCGTCGTTGCCTTCCGCGTGATGCAGTTGATCCGCGCGAAGCAGCGTGTTGTTGATCCGCTTGACCACCTGCGGCACGGAGTTGGCGGGATACAGCGACTGGTCCGGGTACATCTCGCCGGCGATGTTGGCGTCGGCCGCGACCTGCCAGCCACTAAGGTAGATCGCCTTGAGCCCCGCCTTGACCTGCTGCTTCGCCTGGTTGCCGGTGAGCGCGCCGAGCGCGTTGACGAAGTCGTCGGTCTGCAGGTAGCGCCACAGCTTTTCCGCGCCGATCTTCGCGATGGAGTGCTCAACGGGTACCGTACCGCGCAGGCGCACGACATCGTCCGCCGAATACGTACGCGTGACGCCGTTCCAGCGCGGGTTGTTGTTCCAGTCGAGATTGATCTGTTCGGCGGTGGGGAGCATGGTTTTCATGGGAGTGTTCTCGGCTGGGTCGGGTTTTGTCCCCCAAGGGGACTTCCTTCGGGGCGTAGGAGCGCCTCTCAGGCGCGATGTGGCATTTCGGATAGAGCGTGTCGCGCCTGAAAGGCGCTCCTACAGACGTTCGTAGGCTGGCAGGGTTAGGAACTCTTCCAGCGTGTCGCGATGCGTCAGCGTGTCGAGCATTGCAACGGCTTCGTTGACCCTGGCCGCGCCGGGCAGCGAT
>JBKJRE010000392.1:0-2622 GCA_046594775.1 Rhizobiaceae bacterium
GAGGATGCCCGCAAGGTAGCACGCGGGGAAGTCGACGATCCGTCGATCCTGCCGGTGCTGTTCGAAGCCGACCGCGATGCCGACTGGCAGGATGAGGATCTGTGGCATCGGGTCAACCCCGGCCTGCGGCATGGCTATCCCAGCCTCGATGGCTTCCGGCGCCACGCCCGGCGTGCTCAGCGCAGCGTCGGCGAGCGGCAGTCGCTGTTGCAGCTCAAGCTCAATGTCTGGCTCGATCAGACCGTCGACCCGTTTGTCGACATGACGATCTACGACCAGGGCCGGAAGCCCTTCGACCTTGATGCTCTCGCTGACCAGCCGTGCTGGCTGGGTGTCGACCTTTCCTCGACCATCGACCTCAGCGTCATCGTGGCGTGCTGGCGCACCGCCGCCGGCTACGCGGTCAAGCCGTGGTTCTTTATCCCTGACACGAACATCGATGAGCGTGACGACGGCTCAGGCGGCAGTTATCGGCAATGGGTGGATGAGGGGCTGATCGAAGCGACGGCGGGTCCGACGATCGATTTCCGGCGCATCCGCGACACGATCATCGAGCTGCACGAAACCATGACGATCGCCGAGATCGCCTTCGATCCGTACCTCGCCCGCCAGGTGCAGCCCGAGTTGCTGGAAATGGGATTGCCCGTCGTCGACATGCGGCAGGTGCCCAGCCTGATGATGCCCGCCATCCTCGAGTTGGAGCGGGCGATCCTCGCCGGCGAGTTCCAGCACGGCGGCAACCCGGTGCTCCGGCATTGTTTCAGCAACGTCGTGGTGCGCCGCAACGACCAGGGCCACGTCGCCAAATTCACGAAGTCCAAGAAGTGGCTGTCGATCGACGGCGCGGTTGCGGCGGCAATGGCGGTGTCCCGCGCGGCCGCCGGTGACAGCGGGCGATCCTCCTATGAGGACGCCGATCTAGACGACATTGAGGAGTGGGCCAGTGCCTGACGATACAGAACGCCTCGTCATTTTGTTGGAAGCCAAGATCAACGACCTGGAACGAAACATGGCGAAGGCCAGTGGCACGACCGCCAAGGCCTATCGTGAGATGAGCGCCGGCTCCCGTCGCGCCACATCGCAGATGCAGGACGACATGATCCGCTCGACGCTGAGGATCAACCAGTCGCTCGACTCCACCCGGGGCAAGGTCGGCGCGTTCACCAGCAGCTTCGCCTCCGGCCTAATCGCACCGCTCGCCGGGCTGCTGTCACTGTCGGTGGCGATCAACGGCACCAAGGCTGCGATCGAGAAATTCAGCGACATCAACGACAAGGCATCAACCTCCGGCCTCGACGCCGAATACTTTCAGGGCATCGTCTATCAGGCCAAGCTCGCCGGCATCGAGATCGGCGAAATGAGCGGCGCGCTCGACACCTTCAACAAGCTCAGCGGGCAAGCGGTCGAGGGCCGCGGCAAACTCGTGACGCAGCTCAAGGGCGAGCACGCCGAACTTCTCAAGGGCATCCAAGCCGCTACGACGCAGGAGCAGCGGTTCCGACTGGTGGTGCAGGCCATTGCCGACGCGAAGAACGAAACCGAGGGCGCCGTCATTGCGGCGGCGGCGTTCGGCGACCAGGGCGTGAGGATCGCTGCGGCATTCCGCGACGGTGCAGACGGCGTCGACGAGACGATCCGCAAGGCAAGCGAGCTTGGCATCATCATCGACCGCGACGTTATCGCCCGGGCCGACGATCTCGGTGATCAGTTCGATACATTGTCAACCATCCTCGACAACAAGGTGAAGACGTCCCTGATCGGCCTCGGGCCGGTGATGGTCGGATTGCTCGATCACGTCATCGATCTCACCGAGGAAGCGGAGAGGTTCGGCGCGGCCCTCAAGAGTCCGCGAGACTTTTTCGCATGGCTCGGTGGTGGCAGTGGTGCGGAAAGTCGCCTGCGCGGCATTCTGCGCGGCATGGATGCTGATCGCGATCCCGCCCCAACATTCTCAGTGGGGGCAAACGGCTATCTCAATAAAGACCCAAACAAGAAGATCAGCGACACCGGCCCGGGCCTCAATCAGGACGACCTCGAGGCATGGTTCGGCGTGCGGCTAAAGACTTTGCTCAAGACCACGCCAGCGGCAGGTGGTGGCGATACCCTCGAAACGTCGAGCGGTCCTTTCAACTTCCGGGAGTTCCTTGACGACCAGTACCGCAACAGCCTTGAGGGCTATCCCGACGTCTTCAGGAAGACCGCCAGCGCTGCCGGCGCTGCGAGCACCGAGATCAAGCGAAGTGCCGCTGCAGTCGACGAGGTGCGAGAGCGGACGATAGCTCTGGCGAAGGAGATCGAGCAGACGCTGGGCGGCGCTTTTGCCTCGCTGTTCGATGGGCCGATCTCCGGTCTCGACGATGCAATCAGCCGAGTCATGGGCAGCTTTTCTGGCATCGGGCAGCAGAACCTTTCCAACGTCTTCTCCGGCATGCTCCAGCCCGAAGATAAATCGCAGTCATGGACCGACGCCCGCGACAAAATCTTCGGCGCCGTGCGCGATGGCAGCCGCGAGGGCACCAGCGGCGGGTTCGGCGACTTCTTCAAGAACATGCCGGAGGGCACGGCGGCGAATGTCGGCGCTGCTGCCGGCGGCCTCGGTGTCGGCTATCAGTCGCAAAGCCC
>JBKJRE010000503.1:0-3565 GCA_046594775.1 Rhizobiaceae bacterium
TCCCCGTGTGGCGTGAGATGCAAGCCGACGACCGCGTCGAGGTTAAGGTCGATGGGTACAATGTGGTCGCCTATAGTTTTGGCAGCGGCAGCGAGAGCGTATTCTGCCTTAACGGCGGGCCAGGCCTGCCCTGCGACTATCTGCGTGAATCCCATTCATGCCTCGTCGATCAGGGCTATCGCGTCGTCGCCTTCGACCAGCTTGGCACCGGCGCGTCGGACCGGCCGACGGATACAGGACTGTGGACGATTGCCCGCTATGTGGAAGAGACCGAAACGGTTCGCAAGGCCATGGGTCTGGGCAAGGTCCATATGCTCGGCCACTCCTGGGGCGGATGGCTCGCGATCGACTACGCCCTTACCCATCAGGAAAATCTGCAAACGCTGATTCTCGAGGATACCGTTGCCGACATGCCCCATCTCATCTTGGAACTCGAACGGCTGCGCGCTGCTCTCGGGCCTGAGACTGTGGCGATGATGCAGAAGCACGAGGCAGAAGGCACGTTCGACCATCCCGAATATGCCGCTGCCGTTACCATTCTCAACTACCGGCACGTTTGCCGGCTACAGGAATGGCCGGCCCCGGTCAATCGCTCGCTCAATGACTGGAACATGGGTCCCTATACAACCATGCAAGGGCCTAACGAATTCCTCTATGTCGGCAACCTCAAGGACTGGAGCCGGGTGCCGGACCTCCCGAAAATCAAGGTCCCAGTGCTGATCACCCATGGAGAGCACGACGAGTTGACCCCGGCCTGCGGGCTTCGCATGAAGCTGGGCCTGCCGAATGCCGAGATCAGGATAATCTCGAACGCTAGCCACATGCCCTTTTATGAGAACCCATCCGAATACTATCCAATCCTGACAGACTTCCTGTCGAGGCACAGGGCCGGCTGATGCCCACGCGAACGTCGCTGCTCGACACTTCGCGACGAGCCCCGGATCGTCATGCACCGGTATAAGTTCGTCCTCTATCGGCCACTGCAGTTCCTGCCGGTGCTGTTCGGCATCAGCATCATCACCTTCGTGCTCGTGCGCCTCATTCCAGGCGATCCCGCCCGCGTCCTGCTCGGCTCTCGGGCGACTCCGACGGCAATCGCAAACATCCGCGCCCAATACGGGCTCGATGAGCCGATTTGGACGCAGTACTTTTATTTCATCGCCAATCTCGGTCAGGGTGAGATGGGCAAGTCTATCCTCTACAAGATCGACGTGCTGCGGCTCATTGCGACGAGGCTGGAGCCGACTTTGGCGCTGGTGCTGTCGAGCGTGGTCCTGTCGGTTCTCATCGCCGTGCCGCTGTCGGCGATTGCTGCGCGCAACCAGGGCCGTGCACCCGACCAGATCGTTCGCATCGTTTCCACGCTCGGCATCGGATTTCCGGCATTCTGGCTGGCGCTGATGCTGATCATCCTGTTCAGCGTCAGGCTCGGCATCTTCCCGGTTTCCGGCTATGGCGACGGCCTTGGCGACAAACTTTACCACCTGGCCTTGCCCAGCCTGACGGTTGCGCTGTCGCTGTCGGCAGTTCTGACCCGCAGCCTGCGCGGGGCAATGGTTCAGGCGCTAAGGTCGGACGTCGCCACGGCAGCGAGAGCGCGTGGCATGCCGGAAAGCACCGTGTTCTGGCGCCATGTTCTACCCAACTCGCTGGTGCCGACAGTCAATCTGCTCGCCGTCAACGTCGGCTGGCTGATCGGCGGCACGGTTGTGGTGGAAAGCGTTTTTGCCTTGCCGGGCATGGGACAACTGCTGGTGCGGGCAATCTTCTCGCGCGACTATATGGTGGTCCAGGGTGTAGCGATGGTGTTTGCCTGCTCCACCGTTCTCGTGAACTTCCTGGCAGATATCGTCACGGTTGCCCTCGATCCGAGGGTGAAGCAGTGATCCGGCAGGCCACCCGCTCATTCCCGTTCTCCTGGCGCCGGCTTTTCGGCGGCCGCTCAACACTCGCCACCGGCGTCCTCGTCCTCGGCCTGTTCATCGGCATGGCGGTATTCGCTCCGCTGGTCGCGCCTTATGATCCGATCTTCCAGGACACGACAGCGCGACTTGTGGCGCCTTCCTGGCTGCACCCGTTCGGCACCGACAATTTCGGCCGTGACGTTCTCTCGCGGGTAATCTGGGGCACCCGGATCGACTTGCAGATCGCCGTGATCGGCGTTGCCTTCCCCTTCATCATCGGCACGACGCTTGGCACGATCGCCGGCTTCTTCGGCGGCATTGTCGATATTATCTTCATGCGACTTGTCGATGTCGTACTAGCCTTTCCGTTCCTTGTCCTGATGCTGTCAATCATCGCCATTCTCGGGCCGGGTCTCAGCAGCTTCTACATCGCCATGGCGCTTGTCGGATGGGTTTCTTATGCCCGGCTGATCCGGGCGCAGATACTGGTGTTGAAGAACGCCGATTATGCGGTCGCTGCCGTCAGCCTTGGCTTCAGCCGCAGTCGCATCATGTTCCGGCATCTACTGCCCAATGCGGTGGCCGGGTCCGTGGTCTTCGTGATGTCGGACGCCGTGCTTGTACTGCTGAATGGCGCCGCCATCAGCTATCTCGGGCTTGGCGTGCAGCCCCCGCTCGCCGAATGGGGCATCATGGTCGCCGAGGGCCAGTCCTTCATTACCACAGCCTGGTGGATCACGCTTTTTCCAGGTCTGTCGATCGTTTTGCTCGCTTTCGGCTTCAGCCTGCTCGGCGATGCGGTCAGCGACCTGCTGGGTGTCACCGAATGAACGCGCCGCAGCTTTCGGTTCGCGATCTGAGCGTGGCCGTCGAAGGCGGGCCTGAAAAAAGGCTCCTGCTCGATCGGATTTCGCTCGATCTCGGCGCAGGCGAGATCCTGGGGCTTGTCGGTGAAAGTGGTTCGGGAAAGAGTCTATTCTGCAGGGCCCTGGTGCGTCTTCTGCCGTCCACCAAACTCTCGATCACCGATGGCTCGATATTGCTCGAAGGTCGCGACCTGGTGACCGCCGATGAGTCAGAAATGCTCAAGGTTCGCGGCGGCGCCATCGGTATGATCTTCCAGAACCCGACCAGTCATCTCGATCCGGTCATGTCTGTCGGCGACCAAATCGCCGAGGGCATACGCTACCACCAGAGTCTCAACCGGCGCGACGCCCGCGCTGCCGCAGTCGAGATACTGGCGCAGGTAGGTTTCCCGGATCCCGACCGACAATATGACGGATATCCGCACGAATTCTCGGGCGGCATGCGCCAACGCGCCATGATCGGAGTGGCTCTTTCCAGCAAGCCGAAAATACTTGTCGCCGACGAGCCGACCACTGCGCTCGACGTCACCATCCAGGCGCAAATCCTGCGGCTGCTTATGGATATTCGCGACAAGCGCGGCCTGTCGATCATCCTGATCAGTCACGATCTTGGCGTTGTGGCGCAGACCTGCGACCGCATCGCGGTCATGCGCGAAGGCAAGCTGGTCGAGCAGGGTGAAAAGCGCGCGCTGCTCTCCTCGCCCCAACACCCCTACACCCGGACGCTGATCCGCAGCCATCCGTCGATGCCGGGCGAGACCGCACGCAAGCTTCCGGACACTATGGTGGCTAAAG
>JBKJRE010000545.1:0-2614 GCA_046594775.1 Rhizobiaceae bacterium
CCGGATCGCCTCGGCCTGCGGAAACTGTGTCGGACAGACGGCGGCGGTGACGAGGAATGCCTGCTCGCCGCTGCAGTCGAGCGCGCGCAGCGCCGTCAGCAGCCACGAATAGGATGAGGGAGAGGCAATCCCGGATGCCGTTGCGAAGGCAAGGCCGAGCGAATCGGCGAGCGCGGTCTGGAACAGGGCCGGGTTGCCGGTCAATGCGGTGTCGCGCAGCCGCTGATAGGGCGAGCGCGACGGTTTCGTGGCTGCCGCGTGCGATTTCTGTTCGGCAGGACGCATGACGGATCGAAGCCTGCGCCGCGCGTTCGCGGCGGCGGCGCCAATCGGCGCGGATGTTCCGACGGCAGCTGATTGTGTCTGGACGGGAGCCGCAGACGGCGGTTTTGCCGGCTGGCGCACCGCCGCCGATCGCGCCGCATCGGCTTTGCGGCCGAGCGCCGCGGTGAGGCTGGCGATGGCCGGATTGAGCCCGGAACGGCGGGAAATGGCGCGGGCATGGCCGGCGCCGTGGCGTGCGATGAGGGCGATCAGGTCGAAATCGCTGAGCGCGTCGGACCGGACGAGTAGCGGCGCGGCGATGTCGACGGGCTCGTTGCAGAGCCGCTTGACCAGCGTGACGGGCGCAGACTGGCATTCGCAGAGCGCCGCGGAGACATAGCGCCGGGCCTCCACCGACACCAGATCGAAGAGCGGCAGGGTGAGATCCTCGAGTTGCGCCTGGTCGCGGCGCGAGGGGCGCGTCAGCGAACAGAAGGCGGAAACGGCGGCGCGAAAAAGCCGCTCGGCCTTCTGCGTATCGCCCTTGATGGTGATTTGCCTGAAATCGAAAGAAGACACTGCTGGAACACGCCTGACACATACGCACGGGTACTTATGGGCTGCACGAACCCAGGAAGCCGCCACCCAGACCCCCTACAAAGCTCAAATTAGCGGCGATCCGTTAAAGTTCTGTTTACCGTCTGCTGGCCTTATGAAGCAGGAGGCGTTGCGTGCTGGCTCCGGTCAAACCGAGAGGGAATCGCATGTCATGGGTAGTATAGTATCGTTCGAGCCGCGAAGCGCGGCAGTCGCCAGGACTCCACGTCCCGCGGGATCGACAGCTTCCGTGGTGATATTTCCCGGCATCCGCTACGAACGGGCGGTTTCGATTTCGCCCGTCGTCGAAGGGCCGCATGCCGTCAATCGTCTGGAGACCAACCGCGAGAGCGCCTTGTCGCGGCACCTGCACGAAACCGTGCAGCACTAAAACCGCGTCGCGTTCGAACGCATTCATACGACGCGCTTCAAGTCCTTGTTTTGATGCGTGTCGTCGTCCCAGAACCGGCGCGCTTTTGGGCGACATGCATCGAAGCGCCGGTCTCCGCAAGCGATCTAGCCTGACGCGCAGGCGACGTTGCGCAGGAATTGCGTCGCCGTTGGCTTCCAACTCTGGTCCGGCACGAAGGCGCGCACTACCACGATCCCCTGGCCGACGGGCGCCTCGACGAGGATCGCCCTGGCATATTCTTCAGGCAGTTGCTTGCGGGTCTCGATCATCTGCGCGGCGGAAAGCACCACGACGTCGAGCAGGTCCGTGTCCGTCGCCCGGTCGGTGAAGGCATAGACGTTCTGACCGCCGCGATTGTAGATCGACACCGACCAGTAGGGCACATTGCCGGGCGCGTACACGTGGACCGGGCCGTCGGCCAGGTCGAAGCGGCAGGCGCTGGCATAAAACAGCGGGTCGAGAGAGCGAACGATAGGCACCTCGCCGGCGACAGCGTCGATGCGCACCGGCTTGTAGAAATCGGCAGCTTCGGCGAGCCGCGCCCAGGCGTCGCGGCCGGACAAATGGGGCAGCAGCAAAAGCACGGTGATATGCACAATGGCCGCGCCGACAAGGGCGATGAGCGCTGCGTATGCCAGTCTAACCATTGCAGCCTGCATTGATTATGTCGGGAAGTTCAATATCGGAGACGCCTGTGCTGCTGGCGATCGGCGTGTCGTAGAAGGTCAGCACCAAGCTCATACTGCCCGTTCCCGACAGCGCCAGCCAGTTGCCGGAGCTGGGATTGGCGGCGGCCGAGATGGACACCGAATTGTCGGGCCGGCGCAGCAACTGGTAGGAGTGCATGGCGCTCGGCCGCAGCTTCCTGGATTCGATGATGGCGTCGCTGGCGTCGGCGGCATAGATGGTCCAGAAGCGGGCCGGCGGCACGGGACCTTCGATCGTGTAGTTGCATTCGCGCCGCAGCGTCTCACCGTCGGCATCGCGTTGCGCCACGAAGGTCAGGCCTTCCGCGCGACCCAGCGCCAGCACGCCCTCGCGCGCGATGCGCGCCTTGGCGTAGGGATCGGCCTCCGGCGTGCCGATTTCGGGAAAGGCGGTCCAGCGGCCGATGGTGACGGCGCCGACGCTCTCCTTCGAGTTCAGCATGTACCAGACGCTGGCGCCCCCGCCGAGCACCGCGAAGCAGATGATGAAGAAAAAGGTCAGGACTGTCTTGAGCATGGTCCGCCGGAACGAGTGAGGCCGCTTGCGATAACGTGCCATGCGCCGTGATGGCAAGCATGTTCGGCCGGATGACGCGGACTTTGACGGCGGTGTCCTTGGCAGCGGGGCTACAGG
>JBKJRE010000066.1:0-5337 GCA_046594775.1 Rhizobiaceae bacterium
ACAAGGCCGATTATCCGCTGCATGCGGTTTCGCTCTCGGTCTGGCGCGGACTGGTCTTCGTCAATCTCGACCTCGACGCCCCCGATACCGTCGCTGGCACTTTCGACCAGGAGTCCGCCGATCTGTCGAATTGGCCGCTGGAGAATCTGGTTTCGGGTCACACCTTCAAGAAGGTGATGAACTGCAACTGGAAGATCTTCTGGGACAATTTCAACGAATGCCTGCATTGCCCAGGCGTCCACAAGCACCTGTCACAGCTGGTGCCGATCTATGGCCGGGGCATGATTGCCAGGCACGACGATGCCGAGTGGGCGCGCCATGCCGACAATGACGCGCCGGAATTCTCCGGACGCCTGCGTGCTGGCGCCGAAACCTGGTCTGCCGACGGGCGCTCACACGGGACGCAATTCACCGGCCTGACCGATCCGGAGCGGTCAGCCGGTCAGACCTATGCGATGCACCTGCCCTCAACTTTCATTGTCGGCCATGTCGACTATGTCCGCGTCGTTCGGCTACGCCCACTCGGTCCGGAGCAGACGGAACTGACGGCCGAATGGCTGCTCCCCCCGGGGCCCTTGGATCCCGATGCACTCGACAATATCCTGTCCTTCGGTATCCAGCTTCTCGAGGAGGACGCTGGCGTCTGCGAGATCAACCAGAAGGGCCTGCATTCGCGCCGCTACGAGGCAGGGGTACTGATGCCGGAGGAATACGAACTGTTCCGTTTTCACGAATGGGTGCGCGCCCGGTATTCTGCCTTGGCCAGCGTCACATTGACTTCGGCAGATAATGCCAAGTGATGAAACCGCAGATCGCCGCAAATATTCCAAGCGTTGCAAAAACCCCGCCAAGGCCGAAAAACGCCAGTACGATCGAGTAGACAAGTGGTGGCAACAGCTCGGACAGGTCGAGATAGGTCCGATAGACCGCTGACATTTGTGGGCGCTCATAGGCGCGCACCGCTCGCATAAAAGCGGTCGAACCCAGTGCATCAAGCGCGATGGCGAAAAACGCACAAAAAAACAGAAA
Organism: Rhizobiaceae bacterium; assembly: GCA_046594775.1. GTDB lineage: Bacteria > Pseudomonadota > Alphaproteobacteria > Rhizobiales > Rhizobiaceae > CAMYMG01. The sequence goes on from JBKJRE010000066.1 coordinate 1,030, forward strand.
GCCACCGGCCAGAAGTGGAAACCGCTCGCCGCAAAGGCCGGCAGCCAAAAGCGTCGTCGTCATGGAAAAGAAGGCAATCGTCATTATGTTGCGCGCGCCATAGCGTTTCCCGGCGCGCCCCCAGAACACGGCCGTGAACAACAGCCCGTTGCCCGCCGAAACCAGAAGGCCCCCGGCCAGCGCGCCCTGCCCTGTCACGACCATCAGGATTGGCGCATAGACGAAGAAAGTCGTCCAGAAGCACGAACGCCCGAAGGCGATCAGCCAGGCGAGCCTGAGTCGCGGCTGCGCCACGAAGCGCCCGATATTGGCCAAAGGATTTGCAGGCCTCGTCTTGCCGGGCCGGATTAGACGGTTGTCGCCCAGCCGATAGTACCAGAACAGGGCAAGCAGGATCGTGCTGAAGATGATCACCACAATATGCGGCGCAATGATGCCGAAATGTGCGTAGAGGAAGATGCCGAGTGTCGGACCCGCGGTCCAGCCGAGCATCGACCACGCCATGCGCAACGATTCCGATCGCATGAACTCGGTCTTGCGAATGTGGTCCATGATGTAAAGGTTGAGCGTTATCCCGAGCGCACTGGCGCCCATGACCCGCGACAGCATACCAAGCAGCTGGCCGGCCAGCGTCCCTGTGAGAAGCAGCGCCGACCCCAGAGCCAACAAGCCCACGCCGGCAGTGTAAACCCATCGCCGCGAAAAGCGTGAGATAAGCATCGGCATGAACAGTGTCGCCGAAAGGCCAAGCAGCGCCACCACGGTATAGAGGATGGAGACACCCTGCTCGCTCTTGAGGATTTCGTAAGCCTGGATCGGGATAACGCTGGCGATCGACGCCCGTGCAAACGACTCAAGCCCGTACAGGCTGGCAAATGTTCGTGCGCCAGCCGGGGGGACGGCGGGGAGCCAGACGGGATGCCGAACCTGAGTTGCCATGTGCCTGCAAGAATCGTGCGACCCCGCATGAATCGCAGGTGCGAGCCTCGGCAGATACCAGGAAACCGACACTCAAGAGGCGCATATCCGGGCTGGCCATGATTTGCGGCGCGCTGGCCCAAGCGCCACGACGCCCGAAACGCATGTCGCCATTTCGGTGTTTCGACCGGCAGCGTCCGTGCTAACTGTCGGCCGGAAGATTGTTCCCGTTGCCACAGATCGATCGCCGGATAGTCAAAGCCAAGTGCCAGAAAAGCCGCAGCCTAAACGACGTATAGACGCCATTGACCTCACTCGCGGCGTAGCGCTGCTTGCCATGGCAATTTACCATTTTACCTGGGATCTCGAGTTCTTTGGGTATGTCGACCAGGGCATGACAGCTGTAGGAGGCTGGAAATTCTTCGCGCGCTGCATCGCGTCGAACTTCCTGTTTCTTGCCGGCGTCAGTCTTTTTCTCGCCCATGCCGACGCCATTCGATGGCCGGGTTTCTTGCGTCGTCTGGCAATGGTCGCCGGAGCGGCGGTGGCAATCTCCGTGGTCACCTATATCGCTACGCCCGGCGGGTTCATCTTCTTCGGCATTCTGCACGAGATTGCGCTGGCAGCCGTGCTTGGCCTTGCCTTTCTGAGGCTTCCCGCAGTTTTGACACTGTTGATCGCGGCCCTTGTGATTGCAGCACCGAGTTTTCTGCAGTCTGATTTCTTCAATGAAGTCTGGTGGTGGTGGACAGGCCTTTCTACCGCCTATCCCCGGTCGAACGACTATGTGCCCGTCTTTCCCTGGTTTGGCGCAGTGCTTGCCGGCATGGCTGCAGCCAAGATCGCAAGGCAGACAGGTATGCTGACCCGCATGGCCCGGTTAAGCTTTGGTCCGTCCGCCAGACCGGCGCTCTTCGCCGGCCGCCACAGCCTCGCCTTCTATCTTCTCCACCAGCCGGTACTCATTGCGTGCGTGTGGGCGTACGCGCAAATAATGCCAGCCGTGAAGGCGCCACCACAGGAGCAATTTCTCCGATCCTGTGAAGCGGCCTGCAACGAGACTCGCGACACCGAATTCTGTAGGCGCTACTGTGCGTGCATGACTGACAGGCTGGAGCGCGACCAGACGCTTGACAGTGTGATGGCAGGCGAAGAAGGCGCGGAACTGCGGGCCAAGGTGGAAAATTCTGCAGAAATCTGCACCGGCGAAACGGATGACGCGATTTTGGAGGGGAAACCGAATGACGAGCGTTGAGAAAAAGCCTGGCGGCGTGCCGCTGCCGCCCCTGATATATGTCGCGGCAATTGCTCTTAGCCCGATTGCGCACTCTCTTTATCCGTTGCCCTGGATATCCTCTCCGCTAGCCGACATTCTGTTCGCCGCCGGCTGGCTGACGTTGCTGGCCTTCGCCGGCCTGCTGTACTCCGCCATTACGACCATGAGACGCGCAAAGACCACTCTCAATCCCAACGCTACCCCCGATCATCTGGTGACAGGCGGTCCGTTCTCGATTTCGCGGAACCCCATGTATCTGGCCAACACACTGCTGATGGTCGGAGTGGGGTTGATCGCCGGGATTGCCTGGTTTCTCATCTTCGCAGTTCTGGCGGCTTTCACCACACAGAAGGTTTCCATTGAAGGCGAGGAGAAGAAGCTATCGACAAAATTCGGGAAGCGGTATCACGACTACGCCAAGCGCGTTCGGCGATGGATTTGATAACAAAGCGGGTAGGTCTGCCCTGGCATCAGACGAGCGGCGCTAGGCAGGTTGGACGTCAGGTATTGACGCCCAGCTCGGCAAGTCGCTCAACGCAGGATTCTTCCGCGTGGTCGAGTTCGGCAAGCGTCTCCTCCAGATCGCGCCGCTTTTGCCGCAGATCCTCGCGCTTTTCTTCTATGCGCCTGATCATCAGCTTCAGCTGACCCACCTCGCCCGGCGGCGCACGATACATCTGGATGATCTCGCGTATCTCGTTGATCGAGAATCCGAGTCTCTTGCCCCGCAGAATCTGGCGCACCAGATGACGGTCGGACGGTTTGAAGAGCCGTGTCCTGCCTCGGCGCAGCGGCTGGATCAGCCCCTCATCCTCATAGAAACGCAACGTCCGAGTAGAGATGTCAAACTCGCGCGTCAGCTCCGTTATCGAATAATATTCCCGCACGAATCCTCCACCCCAAGTGTCGCCGGGCACGACTTTGTCATGGCTTACGTAAAAGTCAATTCGTGGAACATTTTGCAGCGAATTCCGCGTGATGCCGTGTCACGCGAAACTGAACCACCAGGCTGCAAGTCCGAGAAATGCGAAGAAGCCGACAACATCGGTGACTGTGGTCACGAAAACCGACGAGGCAATGGCCGGATCAGCGCCGACACGGTCGAGAACGAGCGGTATGAGAATCCCTGAAAGCGCGGCCGCAATCATGTTGATGACCATGGCGATGCCGATGATGACGCCAAGGCTTGAATCTGAAAACCAGAGGCCCGCAATCAGCCCGACCAGTACCGCGAAGAAGGCGCCGTTGAGTATCCCGACGACTGCCTCGCGGCGGATGATGCGGCTGGCGTTGTAGATGTCGAGATCCTTCGTCGCCAGCGCGCGGACAGTAACCGTCATGGTCTGGGTTGCGGCGTTTCCCCCCATCGACGCGACGATCGGCATCAGCACGGCCAGCGCCACCATCTGCTGTATCGTGGCGTCGAACAGTCCGATGACGAGTGACGCCAGGATGGCCGTGCCCAGATTCACCATCAGCCACGGCAACCGGGCACGCGACGTCGTAAGCACGGTGTCGGACAACTCTTCGTCACCGACGCCACCCATGCGCATGAGATCTTCCTCGGCCTCCTGCTGGATGACGTCGACCACGTCATCGATGGTCAGCACACCAACCAGGCGCTCGTTCTCGTCGACGACGGCCGCGGACAGAAGATCGTATTGCTCGAATTCCCGCGCTGCTTCTTCCTGATCCATCGTCGCCGGGATGGCGTGCCGGGTCTCGTGCATGATGTCCTCGACCTTGACCGTGCGCTTGGTGCGCAGCACCTGGTCGAGGTCGATGGCGCCCAGCAGCTTGAATGTCGGGTCGATAACGAAAATCTGGCTGAAACGCTCAGGCAGATTGTTGTCCTCGCGCATGTAGTCGATGGTCTGGCCGACGGTCCAGAACGGGGGTACGGCGACGAACTCCGTCTGCATGCGCCGACCGGCCGATTCTTCAGGATAGTCGAGCGAGCGGCGCAGCCTGATCCGCTCGGTGAACGGAAGTTGCGCAAGGATCTCGTCCTGGTCCTCCTGGTCGAGATCCTCCAGAATGTAGACGGCGTCGTCGGAATCGAGTTCCTGCACCGCCTGGGCGATCTGCGCATTGGGCAGATTGTCGACGATCTC
>JBKJRE010000267.1:0-2949 GCA_046594775.1 Rhizobiaceae bacterium
AAGCGATTCTGACGGGCCCGGGTGGCCTGGCTTCGGCAGGCAAGGAGCTCATCGTGTGCGATTGCTCGACGGCCGATCCCTCCTCGACCGTCCGGCTGGCCGCGACGCTGGCCTCGCAAGGAATTACATTGGTCGATGCGCCGCTTTCGCGTACGCCGAAGGATGCAGAAGCCGGAACGCTCGATGTCATGGCCGGTGGCGACGATGCGATTTTCGAGCGCGTCAGGCCGGTGCTGGAGACCTTCGCCGGACGCATTGTTCGCACGGGTCCCGTCGGCAGCGGCCACACGATGAAGCTGCTCAACAATTTCGTCTCGCTCGGCTATGCGGCGCTTTACGCCGAAGCCCTTACGCTGGGGTCCAAGGCTGGCCTCACCCCTCAGGTGTTCGACAGCGTCATACGAAACGGGCGCATGGATTGCCCCTTCTACCAGACCTTCTTTACGTGGGTGCTCGAACGCGATCCCAACGCTCACCGCTTCTCGATTGCCAACGCCCTGAAGGATCTCACCTATCTCTCGGGCTACGCCAATGCCTCGGGTACAGCCAATCCTCTGGGAGCGGCCGTGCGCAATTCCTTTGCGCTCGCCGCAGGGGCCGGAGGGGCAGAGGATTTCGTGCCGATGCTTTCGGACGCGGTAGCCAAGATGAACGGCGTCTCGCTTGTCGACGATTAGTCACGCTATTGTTTTTTGCTCCGGGTTCGACTATATGCGAGTCATTGATATTTCGGCCGATCGATCCAGAGGCCCGCGGTTCTCGCGTTTGCTGACGTCTATCTCCAAAATCTCGATACGAAACGGCGCGGCTTAGGCATCGCCATACACAACGTCGCTTATGAAGGAATACAGAAATGGCAACTGGAACGGTCAAGTGGTTTAACTCCACCAAGGGCTTCGGCTTCATCCAGCCCGACAATGGCGGTCAGGACGTGTTCGTCCACATCTCCGCTGTCGAGCGCGCTGGCATGTCGAACCTCGTAGAGGGCCAGAAAATCAACTTCGAGATCGAGCAGGACCGCCGCACTGGCAAGTCTTCTGCTGGATCCTTGACCAAGGCAGCCTGATTTAATTTCGCGCGCACCGGGCCGGAAGGTCTGGAGTGCGCGGCAAGTCACGGATGTACTGACGGCTGCGCCAAGGGCGCGCGACGGTCGCACGCGGTCCGGAAAACTGAACAGCAGATAGCTGCAGCTTTCGGACCAAATGTTTCCGGTCAGGCTACCGAGGAGCGGAAGGCGGGGTTATTCCCCGCCTTTTTGTTGTTCGGATTCCGGGCGGCGCGACGTCAAGCCCTACAGGCTAGCTAGGGCAGCCAGTCCATCGGCACATGCCCCGCATCTGCCTCGACACGGTGAAGCCATTCGCCAATAGCCGGGTAGAGGGCCAGATCGAACCCGCCATCTTCGGCAACATGCGTGTAGGCATAGAGCGCTATGTCGGCCACACTGAGCGCCTCCCCTGATAAATAGGGCGACGATGCGAGATGCTGGTTCATGATCCGCAATGCCTTTTGCCCACGCTCCATCGTCAGCGCCAACCGCTCCGGAGTGGCGTCCTTTGCGCGGCTGGGAAATGTGAGCAACGCCCGCCTGACAGCGATATAGGGTTCATGGCTGTACTGCTCGAAGAACAGCCATTGATACGCCAGCCCGCGTTCATATGGGTCGTTCGGGATGAAGCGCGTGCCTTCTCCAAGGAACAGCAGCATTGCGTTGGACTCGGCAAGCAGCCGCCCATCATCCAGTTCAAGCAGCGGCACCATGGCGTTCGGATTTTTGGCCACGAAGGCGGCCGATCGCGTACTGCCGTCGTGCGAACTCACCTCCACATGCTCGAATGTCCGGCCGAGTTTCGCAAGCAGCAGCCTTGGCTTGTAACAATTGCCGCTGTCGGTCATTCCGTAGAGTTTCAACATGCGTGCACTCCGTTCCAAGAGCATGCCCGCGGCAGGGATTTCATTCCAGTGAGTTTTTGTTGGCGCTGCCATCAGCGGCGCTGATATGTCACCCGAAATATGGCGCCATCGCTTCATAATGCCCGAGCAACTCGGCGAGGTGCGGAGGCTCTTCGTCAAAAGCGGCGCCTATAGGGGCGCGTCCGGCGATGACCGATCCCTGAAACAGGGTCACTCCGGTTTCCAAGGCGATGTGCAGCTTGCCCGGCGTATCGATCCCCTTGACGAGCACCCTTGCCGGCCGCTCCCGCAGTTGGGCAACCGCCGTTTTGAAAAGGCGTACTGTTGCGTCGTAGCTGCAGATCTGGGTGAACCAGGCCTCGTCAACACGCACGATATCAGGGCGGATGTCATCGAGCAGTTCTTCTGTCCAGTTCGCTGCACCGAAGTCGCCGATTGCAATCCTGAGACCAAGTCCTCTCAGATTCTTGACCAACCAGCGCTGATCCTCGTGGGGGCGCGCGTATAGAGTGCAGACGACCATGCGCGGATCAAGGCCCACATCATCAATGTGCTGCGCGATGATTGCCATGTCCCGAGACAGCCTGAAACGTTCAATCTGCGGCGGGAGGGCAAGGTCGAGATGGAGTTCGATGCCTTCAATGCCGATATTGCCGTGATTTCGAACCTGCAAGACACGACGCAGCAATTCCAGATCAGAATGGTCGCCAGACTGTGCAGCCAGAAATTCTGCGTATGCAACCGCCCGCCCGGACAGAAATGTCAGAACAGAGCCCTCCGCGGCAACCATATGAAGCTGGCCTCGGCCGCGCTCAAAGATCGGCTCGTAAAAACTGCGCAACCTGTGCTTGCCGCAAACGCCGATCTCGATGCCGACTTCATCCACGACCAAGGCGTCGTTCAACATCGCCGAAGCAAAAGCGCCCGAGTTCATTTAGCCTGCCTGCGCCTTTACCGACACGAATGCTGCACTCCGGAATTGAAAGAATGGGGCGGAGCAACTATGGCACGGAAGGTTTTACCGTTCGCTAA
>JBKJRE010000288.1:0-3071 GCA_046594775.1 Rhizobiaceae bacterium
GTTGGCGACCCAGTCTTCGCGCACTGGTTTTGACCACTCGGTCTGCTCGACGCGCCGCGCGGTCGACAACTTTTGCTGCCAGCGGCTCTGCCAGTGGTCAGGTCCGGAGTTCGTGTACCCCGGGACAATCAGAATATCGGCTTCCTTTACTTTCATGCCGGCCATTTAGGGACCATCCGGCAAAGGTGCAACCGGGTGGTTCCGACAGGGGCTACCGGAATGCTGAACACGGTGTTCGGTGCTGCGGCACTTGTGCCGGCAATCCGGAGACGCAATGTAACGGTTACATAAGCGACAACGATGCGAGCGGAGCCAGCCATGAGTGAACTTCCATTTGCAGCCACGACACCGATAAGCGTTTCGCGCATCGGCCTGAAAGCCAGGGACGCCGAGTCGCTTGCGGAATTCTACAGGCATGTGATCGGGCTTGAGGAACTGGCGCGAGATGGAGAAACCATTTCGCTCGGCGCAAAAGGCCGGCAACTGTTGGAGATCGAGGCGGACAAGGCCGCCAAACCGGATGACCCCAAGAGCGCCGGCCTGTTCCACACTGCATTTCTGCTGCCGTCGCGCGCTGATCTCGGGCGCTGGATCAATCATGCGGTCGCCGACCGCATAGCCATTGAGGGTGCTTCCGATCACCTCGTCAGCGAAGCGCTCTACCTGAGCGATCCCGAAGGAAACGGAATAGAGATTTATTCTGATCGCCCGCGCGATACCTGGCAAACGAATGGATCGCACATCGCGATGGCGACGGAGCGTCTGGATATTCCTGGTGTGGTCGCCTCGGTACCAGCAGGGGATGCAGGTTGGCAGGGCGCGCCCGAAAACAGCGTCATCGGCCATGTGCATCTTCGCGCCGGCGATCCAGCCGAGGCCGAGGCCTGGTGGCATAAGGAGCTGGGCCTCGACACAACGGCCAGATACGGCCGCAGCGCCGTCTTCATGTCATCGGGCGGCTACCATCACCATATTGGCGCGAACTCGTGGAGCAGTGCCGGAGCCGGCCCCCGTGACCAGTCGCGAACCGGGTTGAGATGGGTCGAGCTGCGGTCCGCCGAGGCTGTCGAAGCAAGCGAGCGCAAGGACCCCTGGGGCACGACGATCAGAACCGTACCTTCGAAGGCTTTATAAGCAGACACCGGCCGGGAGGTCACTGGGCTTCAATTATCGCCCCGGAGGTATCGGCCGTGTCCGCCGCCCTCTGTCCACCAAAATATCCGTCCGAAAACAGCAGTGTTCCGATCAGTAGCGCAGCAACCAGGAAGCCCGACGCGAACCAACCCATCCTGCTGCTGCCAACTTCGACTGGAATCTCTGAGCTGGTGTCGTGTTCAGACATTGTGGGTCCCAACCTGATTATCTGCGCCACAACGCTGGACAGGCAGGGCGGTTCCACTCAGGCCTCGCCGAACACGCGCTGGAAAATCGTGTCGACGTGCTTGGTGTGGTAGCCCAGGTCAAATTTCTGGCGGATTTCGCCTTCTGGCAACGCCGCCGTGACTTCGGGATCGGCCAGCAGCTCCTTGAGGAAGTCGGCGCCCTGTTCCCAAACCTTCATGGCGTTACGCTGTACCAGTCGATAGGCGTCCTCGCGCGAAACGCCCGCCTGGGTGAGCGCCAGCAGCACGCGTTGCGAATGGACCAGGCCTCGGAACTTGTTCATGTTTTTCAACATGTTGTCCGGGTAGACAAGCAGCTTGTCAATGACGCCCGTCATCCGCGCCAGCGCGAAATCGAGCGTCACCGTCGCATCCGGCCCGATCATTCGCTCGACCGAGGAGTGGGAAATATCCCGCTCATGCCACAACGCCACGTTTTCCATCGCCGGCATCGCGAAAGATCGCACCATGCGGGCCAGTCCGGTGAGATTTTCTGTCAGAACAGGATTGCGCTTGTGAGGCATTGCCGACGACCCTTTCTGTCCCGGCGAAAAGAATTCTTCGACCTCCAGCACTTCGGTTCGCTGGAGATGTCGGATTTCGGTCGCCAGCCTTTCGACTGACGAGGCGATGACGCCGAGCGTCGCGAAAAACATGGCGTGTCGGTCACGGGGGATCACCTGGGTCGAAACAGGCTCGGGCTTCAACCCGAGCTTTTCTGCGACATGTTCTTCAACGTATGGGTCAATGTTGGCGAATGTTCCAACGGCGCCTGAGATCGCGCAGGTTGCGATGTCTTCGCGTGCGCGCACCAGCCGTTCACGCGCTCTCGAAAATTCCGCATACGCCAGAGCCAGCTTCACCCCGAACGTGGTCGGCTCGGCATGAATCCCGTGGCTGCGGCCAATGGTGATCGTGTCCTTGTGCTCGAATGAGCGCCGCTTGAGCGCGGCAAGCAGCGCGTCCAGATCCGCCAGCAGCAGGTCGCTTGCCCTGGCAAGCTGAACGGCAAAGCAGGTATCGAGTACATCCGAAGACGTCATTCCCTGGTGGATGAATCTGGCCTCCGGCCCCACGAATTCGGCAAGATGCGTCAGGAATGCGATGACGTCGTGCTTGGTCACGCGCTCTATTTCGTCGATCCGGTCGACATCGAATGTCGCGGCGCCGCCTTTCTCCCAGATTGTCTTCGCTGCGTTCTTGGGAATCACGCCAAGCTGGGCCAAGGCGTCGCAGGCATGTGCCTCGATCTCGAACCAGATGCGAAAGCGTGTCTCGGGCGACCAGATGGCGACCATTTCCGGGCGCGAATAACGAGGGATCATGTTGGGCGGTTCCAGTGCGACAGTTGACTACGCCGCTTCCTGACAGAGGCGACGAAGAGGGCATTTAGGCGTTGATTTACAACAATAATTTGAGTCTAGGCTTAGCATCAAGGTAGCGCCAACTGGTAGCGAAGAATTCCATTGCATTCCAGCGATTTGGTAGAGCACAGGTTTCAGTTGGTTGTGGGTCGGCTGATCGTTGCCCGATCAATCAGTCCGCCGCATTGCCGGTGTTTGCTACGGTCACCAAATAGCGCCATGATTTCCGAGGGTTACGCGACGATTTCGGCAACACCTGCCATCGGCAATAGCCGACCCCTGCTGGCAGATCTCACAAAGATGGCGATGCAGGACCCGATCGCTG
>JBKJRE010000018.1:0-7410 GCA_046594775.1 Rhizobiaceae bacterium
CGTCGGCAGCCACTTTACCGTCGTCGGCTGTGCCTATTGTCTGCTGAGAGTATTTCTGGTCACCCTTATACCACCGAACAAGCCATCGCCCTCCGCGCTTCTGTTTCCGGTAGCCAAGATGGACATCGGCGTTGATCCTACGCCAGTGCACGCCCTCGGGCAAGCCCTTACGCGCGTTCTGGGTCGAGAGAGCGGCCTCAATCAGGGTCTTGGTCAAGGGAGGAAATCCAAACTCGTCAAATAACCGTCAAATAAGCACCCGTGTACGGTAGCACACAATCACGGACGATGCGACCGGAAAACATGAACAAGGAAAGAACATACAAAAAACAAAGGCGGATAATGGGGGACGAACGGCCGCTAGCTATTCCTAAAAGCACTGCCCTCTCACGGCGGGAACAGGGGTTCGATTCCCCTTGGGCGTACCAAAGATTTCAAGCACTTAGCCTTCAGCCAATCAAAACCGTCAAATAACGGTCAAATAAGCGTCTGGAGCCATGAACTCAGAGGCAGGTTTGTAACCGATGCACATCCCGCTGCCGGGTTGCGATTGTCGGGTTCATTGATTCCTGCAACACTCGGCTGTCCACACGCTACAGATACGACATTGCGCACTTGGGTGCTGGCGGAGGGATGATGGCTACCGATTGGGCGGCGACGCTGAAAGAACAGGGCGACATCACCGATCGAATGGTCGAGGATGTGACGTTTGCGCTCGGCCATCCAAACCTCACGCTTGATCAGGCTTCACGGCTGTATCGGGCCGTTGAACAAGGCGCGCAGACCTTCGATCAGATCGTCGCGCGAATGGCCGATGAAGACATCGAAGAACCGTTCCACGAAGCCGCCGGTACCATCGCAGATATCTGGTCGAACCTGTCGATCGCGACTGCCAACAGGGTGCGGGCCATGCAGGGCCTTGAGCCAATCGAACTTCCGCTCGACTATGACGTCAGTTGATCGTCAATTTGCGGGGTGCTTGTGATCGGCGCCAGTGTGATCGCGCCGCCCTTGTGCTTGCACCGGCCGCACAACAGCGCCTTTGCAATCCGCCGCTCGTTGATGATCGAATAATGCGTCCCGTAGATCTCGATCAGCACGTCCAGGTCGAGCTGTCGCGCATGACCGCAATTCGGGCCGCCGCAATGCCCGATGAGTCGCGTGCCATCGGCTTTGAGGTCAGCAAGCGTAGAGATGGAAGCCATCAATGTCAGTGACCGTGCGATCGGCAACTCTGGACTGGAGTTCAGCAACCCGCCCCTTGATCTTAGCATTTGTTAGCAGCCGCGCTCTGGTCGATGGACGATCTCTGCGGCATGATGGATGAAGCGGCCCCGAAGCCGGGGCCAAGGGGACCGTATAGGAAGCGCCAACAGATCAACTCTTAAAAATCGCGTGAGTCCGGTCGAGCCAGACTAGATAGAACTGCGACCCCACAAAGAAGCCGTGGACTCGCGCTTTAGCCCCGACATCCAGTCCGTACATTTTCACTTCCGGGCTTACTTCAGGTGGGAGTGATTTGGTTTTCCCCTTGTGCGCATGGCAGGTTTTTGTCGTTGACGTGATCTGCGACTCAGTTCGCGCCGCCATCTTCTCTATCCATCCCGAAAATGCCTTGAGGTCTTCCTTTATCCACGCGGAAAAACACTCATGGGATTTCTGGAAGTAGCGCAGGTTCACCCCAATTTTGTTGTCAGGTTCAGACGGAATCGTTTTGGCAACTATGGCGCGCGGCTCAGCCGGTCCATTGCTCTCAATGCGGAAGGGCTTTGATTTCTTTTTTGCCAATGCGCCCTGCGTAAAAGTTGCGCGTCAAAAGCTTGCTAATCGGTCGGTCACATCTAGCTTCCGGCGGCAGGTCACCGCGCGTAGTACGCCACGGATCTTCCTTGTGTGTCATGCGCTCCAACGTTTTCGCGCCAAACTTGCCATATTCCGTGTGGATGGCTTCCAAAAAAGCGGTGACGTCGGCCGGAATGGTGCGACCGCGCTCAGGCGGAAGGGCATCGAAGCCATTGTCGCGGTATTTCTGGAACACTGCCTTCGCGACGGGTCCATGCGCCCAAGCCTCAAATTCTTCTTTGATCAGAGCGCGGTCGAAGTTCGCGAGATACCAAGCGTCGGCGTAGTACACAAGCTTCTGCACTTTGAGGTGCGTGACGGCCTCACCGGCGCCGCGATCCACGCGGTTGATGAACCATGTCGCCAGAGCCGTCGGGGCCAAAAATTGGCCTTTGTCTAACATGGCAACCTGCGCTCCTTCTTTGTAAAATTGCATGCAAAGTTGGCCCCCTTAGCGGGGGTTTTCGCGACCAAAACTGACCCCTGCTGAACTGTCTTACAATCCATCCTTCCGGCCTTTCGGGCTGCAGGGAGGGCGATGCGGGGGAATGATTGGCGTGGATTTGATAGGGCAGATACGGCGTGCGTTTCATGACCAAGGCCGGGGGATCAAGACGATCGCCCGGGAGTTTTCGGTGTCGCGGACGACGGTCCGCAAGGTCGTCCGCGGCGACGAGACCGAGTTCCGATACGAGCGTGCGGTTCAACCGGCTCCCAGGCTTGGAGCGTTTGTCGAGGCTCTAACAGCGATCCTTGAAGCGGAAGCGGTGCTTCCCCGTCGAGAACGGCGCTCGACGCAACGCCTGTTCGAGGAATTACGCGGCCGCGGCTACGAGGGAGCGCATGACAGCGTTCATCGATTTGCCAGGACATGGCGGCAGGAGCGATCCCGCCTTCCAGCAAAAGCCTATGTGCCGATGAGCTTTGCGCCGGGCGAGGCTTACCAGTTCGACTGGAGCCACGAGACGATCACACTTCAGGGGCTGCCGCTGACGGTGAAGGCTGCGCACATGCGCCTGTCGCACAGCCGGATGCCCTTCGTTCGCGCCTATTTCCGGGAGACGCAGGAGCTTGTCTTCGATGCTCACGACAAGGCGTTTGCCTTCTATGGCGGGATCTGCCGGCGGGGGATCTACGACAACATGAAGACGGCGGTGGAGACGATCTTCGTCGGCAAGGCCCGTCAGTACAACCGTCGCTTCCTTCAGATGTGTTCGCATCACCTGATCGAGCCGGTGGCCTGCACGCCAGCGGCGGGATGGGAGAAAGGCCAGGTTGAGAACCAGGTCGGCAATCTTCGTGACCAGATGTTCCGGCCTAAGCCGAAGGTGTCGAGCCTTGAGGAACTGAATGCCTGGCTGGAAGACCAGTGCATCGCCTACGCCAAACGGACCCGTCATCCCGAGTTCAAGGATCGGACGATTTGGGAGGTCTTCCAGGAGGAAAGGACTGCTCTGATGGAACTGCGATCGCCGTTCGACGGATTCGTCGAGAAGGCGGTGCGGGCCAGCACGACCTGCCTCGTCATGGCCGACCACAATCGCTACAGCGTCGATGCCCGGGCCGCCGGACAGACGGTTCTGGTGCGCACCTACGCCCAACGGGTCGTCGTTTTATTCGAAGGCCAGATCGTCGCCGATCATCCGCGCCAATTCCGACGCGACCAGGTCGTCTACGATCCCTGGCACTATCTGCCGGTGCTCTTGAAGAAGCCGGGGGCGCTGCGCAATGGTGCGCCGTTCAAGGACTGGGACCTGCCGGCTGCCCTGGCGCAGGTCCGCACCGACCTGAAGCGGCACGACGACGGCGACCGTCAGTTCGTGAAGGTCCTCGGCGCCGTCCTCGACCATGGGCTGGAAGCCGTCGAGGCCGCCTGCACCGAGGCCGTCGAAGCCGGAATCTGCCATGGCGACGTGATCCTGACGATCCTTGCACGCCAGCTCCAGCCGCCGCCGGTCTCCAGTATCGCGATCCCCGAGGCTCTGGTCCTGAAGGTGCCGCCGTTGGCCGACTGCGCCCGCTACGACAGCATCAGGAAGGTGGCGTGATGGAACGTCATGAGCTTCTGGAGGCGATGGACGAGTTGAAGCTTCACGGCATGCGCGCCAGCTTCGACGAGATCACCGGCAAGGGCTTGCAACGCCGCGACGAACTCTACCCTTTGCTCGCCAGCCTCCTTCGAGCCGAGCATAACCATCGCCAGGCTCGCTCCATCGTCTACCGGATCGCCAGCGCTAAATTCCCGGTGCTGAAGGATCTCGATGCCTTCCACTTCGCCGATACAGCGATCGACGAAGGCAAGGTGCGCGAGATCGCTACGGGCGCGTTCCTGGAAGGCAAGCGCAACGCCATCTTCATCGGCGGCACCGGCACCGGCAAGACGCATCTGGTGATCGCCGTGGCAGCCGCCGTGGTCCGTTCCCATGCCCGGGGGCGGTTCTACAATCTGGTCGATCTGGTCAACCAACTCGAGCACGAGAAGGCCGCGGGCAAAGGAGGGCGGCTGGCCGAGAAGCTGTTGCGTTACGATCTCGTCGTGATCGACGAACTTGGCTACCTGCCGTTTAGCCATTCGGGCGGCCAATTGCTGTTCCATCTCATCAGCAAGCTCTATGAGCACACCTCGCTGCTGATCACGACCAATCTCGCCTTCGCAGATTGGCCGCAGGTATTCGGCGATGCCAAGATGACGACTGCGATGCTCGACAGGCTTACCCATCACTGCGATATCGTCGAGACCGGCAACACAAGCTGGCGGTTCAAGAACCGAAGCTAATCCTCACAGGTGAGAGCGCGTCCAACCCGAACGCCGACATGCAAAGGGGCCCCGATCGGGCCCCTTTGCATGTCGGCGTCATCGTCACCGCAGGGGCCAATATTGGAAGCGAAAAGGGGGTCACGGTTCGGCGCGATTTGACAGCGGGCCACTTGGGAGGCTCGCCCATGTAGGGCCAAGAGCCCTTGCAATTCCGACAATATCGCCCTGTGCAAGCGCTACGTCGAGATTCTTGCCTGTGGCCTTGGCGTAGCGATCTTCGGCGATCGCCATGGCGACTGCCTTCTGCGACTCTTCGGAAAAGTCGGTGACGCCAACCTTGGAGGCGTAGTCGTTCCAGGTCGGTTCGTTGATCTGGTATGTTCCGGCAGCGGTCGAAAAGGTGTCGCCGTAAGGCACTTTGGTATTCGGATGAACCGAGAGATCGTCAAATGTGTCGTAGCCAAACAGCGTGTTCGCGCTGGGATTGCCTTCAGCCCAATTAATTGTATCAAGCAACGCCTCGCGCGCCGCAGTGTAGTTGATCATCGACTGGTTTTCAGCCGCCCGCGCCTGCGATGCCATGGCCGTTGATCTGGCTTGCGCGGCCGAAGCAATCGCGGCTTGCGTGCTCTCCGAACGCATACCCGTCACGGAAAACCCTGTCGGCGTACCCACGTTCGGTGATCCACCGAAACTGCGCTGCGAACCGCGACCGTCAGAGATAGACCCGCTGACTGATCCTAGACCGGTCCCCCCAAATCGTCCGCCACCCTCGGACGGAGAGTCGCCACGCGATGACCCGATTGACCCGCCACCCGATGATCCAAAGCCAGAGCCGGCAGTTGACGTGCCGCCGCCGCCTGGTGCGCCTCTGGACGAACCGACGCCACCTTGTGACCCGCCGTATCCGGAACTGGACGCCGAGCTTGAACTATATCCACCACCGGACGAACCGGAAGACACTCCACCGGGACTGCCATAGCCGCCAGGTGAGTTGGAGCCATTATTCGACGTGGTGCCGGAGCCAGAACTGCTCGTGCCCGAGTTCGGTGATCCACCGTAACCGCGCTGTGAACCCCGATCGTCGTCGGCGGCCATTAGGCAGTACCCTTCTCAGCCGTCCCAATTGCTGCGCTTACAAAATGGTGTAGGTCGGACTTCCGCGACATTGCCGTCAATGCCGCAACTTCGTCGGACACGCGAAAGCCGTGACCAATCTCAATCGGTTTGACCCCAGGGAGATTGCCTGCTCTCGCGTCTGCCACGATGCCACCGATCGGACGGCAGTCCTGCTTGTTGCGGGACCAGAGCGCCATGAGCGTCATGTCTGGGGAAGCAGACGCTGTCACGCTGCTCCCTCCGAGCGGCTTCGGTGGCGGTCTGACGCACATAATCGGACAGGGTCATTCCGCGCTGACGTGCAACTGCGACCAGACGGCGCTTCTCGTCGCTGCCGACGCGCACCTTGATCAGTTCGTTCATAGGTTCGGTAAAGCGCATCTCTGCCTCCAAATCACTGGAAGCATATTACCATGGATGGCGTGGCCACGAAAGAGCAAAAGAATAAGAATATCAATGTGTTATGTAGTATCCGTGGTTGTTTCACAGTGTCCGTTAGTGTCCGCCATTATCCGGATGCCTCTTGACATCATGTCAGCAATTTGCTTACATGTGGCGTGATCAAGTCATTCAGGAACAAGGCGCTGGCAGACCTATTCCAATCGGGAAGAACTGCGAAGATCGATGCCAAGATGCACAAGCGCATCCTTGTCCGGCTTGACCGCCTCGAAGCTGCTGAAAGACCCGAAGACATGAACCTGCCCGGTTTCGACTTCCATCCTCTTCAGGGCTTCAACCAGCCGCGTTACACCGTGCATGTCAACGGGCCGTGGTGCATCACATTCGAATTCGACGGCAAGGACGCCGCCCGGGTCGACTTCGAGCAATACCACTGAGGCCGGCGCAGATTGGAGAAGTTCGCTTTATGACCATATACCTGCCGACAAGGCCCCTGGAGCGTTGCCCTTCCCATCCCGGCGCGCTGCTTGACGATATCATCCCGGCAACGGGAAAGACCAAGGTGGAGATTGCGAGCCTGCTCGGCGTCTCGCGCCAGCAACTCTATGACATTCTGCGTGAGAAGAAGCCTGTCTCTCCCGCCGTAGCTGTACGCCTTGGCAAGATGTTCGGCGACGGTGCTGCTGTGTGGTTGCGCATGCAGGCTGCGTATGATGCGTGGCATGCCGAGCGCAATGTAGATGTCAGCAGAATTCCGACGCTGCATGCCGCTTAGGGAGTAGATGCCGTGACCAAGATTGCAGACCTTAAGAAGCAGATGATGAGCAACCCTGAATTCCGGAAGGAATATGAACTGGCTGATGCCGAGTTCTCGATCATTGAGGCCTATGCCGCAGGTCGACGATCAAGGAGGCGGAAGTGAAGTTGTTCAAACTGGCGGTACTCTGCGCCGTTGAATTGGACGGAAGGCGACGATCTGCTAATGTGACGGAGGCTGATCGAGAGGAGGTTCGGAAATGTCGTCAGATCAGAACTCGACCTCGAACCGGCCAGCCTCACCGGCTCGGAAGCACAGCACATCCTCGATTTCCGGGATGCTGACGCACTCCGAGATCGAATCGCTAAGGCAAGACGCGAACGAGAAGATCGCCTACGCTCGAAAGGCATTCGCACACCTTCGTCCGGTGGCGCCTTCCTCAGAGCCCAACCGAAAATTAAGTTGAGTGATTTCAGCGACTTGTGATTCTCTGTGGTTTGCAAAGACTACGGAGGATCGGATGGCCTGGACTGAA
>JBKJRE010000033.1:0-3728 GCA_046594775.1 Rhizobiaceae bacterium
CCTACGACGATCTGTGGAAAGCCGTCGGAAAAGTCTGCGATCTATTTACGCCACAGGAGTGCTGGAACTACTTCCGGCAAGCCGGCTGTGTTGCACATTAAGCGCCCAATGCTCTAGGTGGGAGATGAATTTGATTGCGGGCGCGATGTTGGCTGCAGCAGACACGTCCCGTCCGCGCCCGATGCTCACTCACAGCCGGAATCGAACGTTGCCGTTCAGCGCCAATCGATAAAAATGGATTAAATATCGCGGCAAGTATCGACGTCGTCGTTTATATTTTTCGACTACCCCTGAGCGAAACTTAGGGGAAAAACGATGACAATTAGCGTCAAAAGAATCCTTGCGACACTCCTGGCCACCTTGGTTGTCTTTGTAACAACCGCCATTTATTCATACGGGGCGCCCTACAGGACCTACCACAAAACCATTCGCTTCGATCGGGGAGGTTACGTCCTGCAGTATGCACTCGCCATGAAAAAGCTGGAGCGCTCCAGGGGGCGCGTTCGTTTCGCGGGACGGTGCGATTCGGCATGCACGATATATCTGGGACTGCCGAAGTCCCAGCTTTGCGCCACACCTGCATCCGCCTTCGGCTTCCACTTGCCTTATGGCGGATCGGCACGCGCGAACAAGATGGCCAAGAATTACATGCTTCGCTCCTATCCTTCATGGGTGCGCTCATGGCTCAATGCCAATGGCGGATTGACGACCCGGATCAAAGTGATGCGGTACGCAGACGTACGGGGCCATCTCCCGCAATGCGCCACGTGAAGATAAAGCGATAGGCTGGTCACCAGACCCTCCTACCTGCGGCGGGAGAACCACGTGAACCCCGCCGCCATCACTGGTCATCCCAGGCAGTGTCGTCCCTTCCAAGGTCGCTCACATCAACGCAGTCGTTCATCTGAAGGGGCCATTCTTGGGCGCAACACCGCCAATGCGGCGGCAATTCGGACCAAGATGCAGCAAATGCGGGGGGAAATCCGTTACCTCGTCCGGACTGCTTTGACTTTCCAAAAGAGTATTTGTGTACCGAGGAGCGATTTGCACCACCAAAAGCCACAAGCATAGATAAGTTCTTCCTGAATTGCGACAAGCGCGGCATCAAACGTCAAATCGTAACACTGCGCGTGAGCCGAAAATGCAAGGAAGATCAGCCCTATGTCGTACAATTCGGAGGATTCGGTATTTACGACCATAGGCGAGTTTTTTGCTTCCACGGAGAAGTCCGAGGCAAAGTCGAATGCGAGAATCATCCACTGCATAAACTCTTTTCCCGCAGAACCTGGGACTGAACACCATAAGGCACAGCGGGTTACGTTTGCATCCATGACGCGTGCTCGCATGGTCGCGCAGCTCCTATGTCCGAATGTCAAGATCCTCTTTGCCAAAGTAACGTCGGAAGAAGATGAGACTACGTCATTGATTGAGTTCGACGTGGACGCCAAACTCGATAGAACTGTTCTGGATCTTAAGAGCTTCCGAACGCCACGCCCGCTTCCCTTGGTGATGGACGTTATCACGGCCATTGACATCGAACCGCAGGATATATTTGTTTTTACCAACGTCGATGTCGCTCTTGTTCCGGATTTTTACGCGTTCATCTACTCCCTGTTCGAACGCGGCGCCGATTGCGCCATCATCAACCGCCGGACGATATCCGATGTCTATGGCGACGAACGCGACCTGTCGCTTATGACGAGCGAGGCTGGCGCGCCGCATCCGGGATTTGACTGCTTTGCCTTTCTAGG
The DNA here is from genome assembly GCA_046594775.1 of Rhizobiaceae bacterium. Lineage (GTDB taxonomy): Bacteria > Pseudomonadota > Alphaproteobacteria > Rhizobiales > Rhizobiaceae > CAMYMG01. The sequence continues at coordinate 1,752 of JBKJRE010000033.1, forward strand.
AAGCCTGCGCAATAACCTCATCCGTTACGACAGTTGCATCGGCATTGGCGGCGTGATGCTACCGCTTGTCCATCAGCTTCTCGCAACGGCGCACAAGCCTGTCGTGCTTCTTGATGCGCATGCCACGTTTCATCTGGGCGACGATCGGCGGTGGAGGAGCGACAAGTTCGCCGACTATGCCGAGCACAATCGCAATGAAGTGGATCATGTGTTCAAGGCGCTTCTCAGGGACGTCGGCAAGAGGGAGCGCCTGCTAGGTCGCCTCAAAGGCGCGCCCCGAAAGATGGCCTTTCCGCAAAGACTACGGGGACTCTCTGGGACCGATGAAAAACCGATGGCCAGGCAGAACACAACATTCCTGCAGGGCCTGCGATCCAAGGTCCGATCACTAATGCTCGGATGACAGGACCGTCGATGAAATGGTCTGGGGCCAAACGTCTATGCATTGGACGGTGTCGAAAAAAACCTGCATATATTTCGCGTGCAATGGCACCGCGCGCGGTTGAGACGTCTCAGCCCGGCGCCAATGCCGGCGATTCGAAGGGACACGATGAATCTGCCGGCCTGCAACGGAAAAGTCGCATTGCTGACCGGCGTAACCGGCCAGGACGGCAGCTACCTTGCCGCGTTCCTGCTTGAAAAGGGATACGTCGTTCACGGCGTCAAACGGCGAACATCGCTCTTCAATACCAGCCGGATAGATCACCTTTTCGACGGCGCGGCTGGCGAGACCGGACGGTTCGTTCTGCATCATGGAGACATGACGGATTCTTCCAGCCTGACCCATATAATCCAGCAGGTCCGTCCCGACGAACTCTACAATCTTGCCGCCCAGAGCCACGTCGCTGTCTCCTTCGAGGAGCCGGAATACACGGCCAACTCTGATGCGCTCGGGACGTTGAGACTGCTGGAAGCCATCCGCATTCTTGGCCTCACCGGGAAGACGAAATTCTATCAGGCATCGACTTCCGAACTCTATGGGCTGGTTCAACAGGTCCCGCAAAACGAAGCAACGCCAGTCTATCCGCGCAGTCCTTATGGCGTCGCCAAGCTCTACGCCTACTGGATCACCGTCAACTACCGCGAAGCCTACGGACTTTTTGCGTGCAACGGCATCATGTTCAATCATGAATCGCCGGTGCGCGGCGAGACATTTGTGACGCGCAAGATCACAAGAGCCCTGTCGCGCATCAAACTCGGGCTTCAGGGCCGCCTCCTTCTCGGCAATCTCGATGCGAAGCGCGACTGGGGACACGCACGTGACTATGTGGAGATGCAATGGATGATGCTGCAGCAGCCCGAGCCCGAAGACTTTGTCATCGCGACCGGCATCCAGCGCAGCGTCCGCGACTTTGTCGAGGCTTCGGCGAGGATCCTCGACATGACAATCCACTGGCAAGGCGAAGGCCTGAAGGAACAGGGCATACTGGAAGATGGCAGCGTCATCATCAGCATCGATCCTCGCTACTTCCGCCCCACCGAGGTCGAAAGCCTGCTTGGCGACGCCAGCAAGGCGCAGCAGAGATTGGGATGGAAAGCCTCGACGACATTCGAGGAACTGGTCACCGAGATGACCCGTGCCGACTTCCATGCTGCCGAGCTTGTGATGAGATCAAACAAGCATGACTGAACCGCTCTACGATCTCGCGGGCAAACGGGTGTTTGTCTGCGGTCACGCAGGAATGGTCGGAAGCGCGCTTGCGAGGAGGCTTGGCCGGGAGCGCTGCGTGATCCTGACGGCGCCGCGTCATGAACTGGACCTGCGGGACAAGGCCGCAGTCGACCGCTGGATGCAAGAGAACCGTCCGCATGCAGTTTTCCTGGCAGCCGCCAAGGTCGGCGGCATTATGGCAAACGCCACCTACCCGGCGGATTTTCTTTACGACAATCTGATGATCGAAGCCAGTGTGATCTCGGCGGCCCACGCGTCCGGTGTCGAGAAGCTGCTTTTTCTAGGATCGTCGTGCATCTATCCGA
>JBKJRE010000373.1:0-2749 GCA_046594775.1 Rhizobiaceae bacterium
GACCGGTCCGGAGTTGATGGCGACAGCGCCGCCGTATTGATGCTGGCCAACCCGACCCTCATCCGGCGACCGGTCCTCGACGTCGACGGCCGTCTGACGGTCGGCTTCAGGCCCGAAATATACGAAGCCGCGGTCGCCGTGCAACGCCAGGGCTGACTTCGGGTCTCCGCCTGGCCCAAGCGATCATTGTTGCACTGCACCGGCGCGGCAATAATGTCGCGCTCATGTCGCCAGAGCCTGTTCCGCCGCTCCGCCTTGCCCTTGCGGGCATGATCGCCATGGCCGTCGCCATGGGCATCGGGCGCTTCGTCTATACGCCCATCCTGCCCGGCATGATGCAGCAGCTCGGCCTGTCCGCCACCGACGCCGGCGTGATCGCTTCTGCCAACTATCTCGGCTATCTGGTCGGCGCCGTGTTTGCCGCTGGTGGCTGGGCGGAAGGCCGCGAGCGCGCCTTGATGCTCGGCGGTCTCGCCGGCAGCGCGGTCCTTGCCGCTGCCATGGGCCTTACCGGCAGCCTCCCGCTTTTTCTCCTGGTCCGCTTCCTGGCAGGCCTTGCCAGCGCCCTCGTCATGGTTTTTCTGGCCAGTATCGTCTTTTCTCACCTTGCCGCCTCCGGACGACGCGACCTTCAGGCCCTGCACTTCGGCGGTGTCGGGCTTGGCATTTCCTTGTCATCGGCAATGATGCTGCTGCTGATTGCCGCCGGCATGGACTGGCGCGGCGGCTGGTTTGGCGCGGCAGCGCTATCGGCCGCGGGCTTCATTGTCGTTGCATGGCTTGTCGACCATGGCCCGTTCGTGGTCGGCCATCCGCGCCGCGAGCCGAAGCTTCCCGACAGCGCGGCGCTGCGCAAGGTTATCATCGCCTACGGACTGTTTGGCCTTGGCTATATTGTCACCGCAACCTTTCTCGTCGCCATCGTCAGGGAGGGCGCGGGCGGGCGGCAGTTCGAGGCCGTGGTCTGGCTCGTCACCGGGCTTGCAGGGCTGCCGTCGGTGTTCGTGTGGAACCGCGTCGCCGGGCGCATTGGCCTTCGGGCAGCCTATGTGCTGGCCTGCATTGTCGAGGCGGCCGGAGTCACCGCCAGCGTCGCAGCAGGCGGACTGCTCGGACCCCTTCTGGGCGGCATCTTGCTTGGTGCAACGTTCATCGCCGCCACATCGCTGGGTCTCAGGCTTGCACAATTGCTGGCGCCGTTGTCGGCACGCAGGGCGCTGGCGCTGATGACGGCGTCCTTCGGCGTCGGGCAGATCGCCGGGCCGGTCATCGCCGGTTTTGTCGCCCAATGGAGCGGCAGCTTCTTCCTGCCCTCGCTCGGCGCGGCGTCGGCGCTTTTGGGGTCGGCGCTCCTGGTCTGGTCGGCCGAAGCGCCAGAATAGCCATCGCCCTCGTCTTTCACCCTGGCGTGAACGGCAAGGGCATTTTCTTTCCCCGGGAAGTATGGATTATGCGCGGCACATGAATCCGCGCAAGCGACAGCCAGGGATCTGACATCGTGTTCGTTTCTTTCTTTCCCAAGCCGAAGCTGTTTTTCCTGTCGTTCGTCGCCTGGGTCATCTTTGCGGTGGCGCTCTGGTATCTGATCGGACGTGATGTCGGCGCCAGCTTCGGCATGCCGCCGGCGGCGGAGGACGCTGCACCGATCGTTGGCGCCTATTATTTCTGGACGCCGGAATTCCTCTGGTTCTACATCTACTTCGCGCTTGTCACCGGGCTCTTTGCAGCGTTCTGGTTCTTCTACTCGCCGCATCCCTGGTCGCACTGGTCGATCCTCGGAAGCGCGCTCATTCTCTTTTCGACGTATTTTTCGGTGCAGGTCAGCGTTGCGATCAACAACTGGCGCCGGCCCTTCTTCGACGCGGTTCAACAGGCCCTGACGACGCCGGGGTCGGTACAGGTCTCCCAGCTCTATGGACTTATCCTTATTTTTGCGCAGATCGCCTTTCTGGCGGTCGCCGTCTTCGTCGGCACACGCTTCTTCGTTAGCCACTATATTTTCCGCTGGCGCACGGCGATGAACGACCACTACATGGGCCACTGGCCGCAACTGCGGACGATCGAGGGCGCATCGCAGCGCGTCCAGGAAGACACCATGCGCTTTGCCCAGACCGTCGAAGGTCTCGGTGTCAGCATGGTCGACGCCGTCATGACCCTCATCGCCTTTCTGCCGATTCTCTATGGATTGTCATCGACGGTCACGCAGCTGCCGATCGTTGGCGAAATTCCGGCGCCGCTGATGTACGCGGCGATCTTCTGGTCACTTTTCGGCACTGTCTTGCTCGCCGTCGTCGGCATCAAGCTTCCCGGGCTGGAGTTCCGCAACCAGCGGGTCGAGGCTGCCTACCGTAAGGAACTGGTCTACGGCGAGGATCATGAGGACCGGGCACAGCCGCCCACCGTAAAGGAGCTGTTCGCCAACGTTCGAAGAAACTATTTCCGGCTCTATTTCCACTACATGTATTTCAACGTGGCGCGGTCGTTCTACATCCAGGCAGACAACATATTCGGCTACCTGATCCTCGTTCCGACAATCGCGGCGGGAAAGATCACCTTTGGTATCCTTCAACAAATTCTGACCGCTTTTTCGCAGGTCAGTTCGTCATTCCAGTATCTCGTCAACGCCTGGCCGACGATCGTCGAGCTTCTGTCGATCTACAAGCGCCTCACCTCGTTCGAGGCCGTGCTGCGTGGCGGGGAATTGCCCGACATCGATCGGCGCTATCTGGAACGTGGAACCGAGGTGTAG
>JBKJRE010000577.1:0-6547 GCA_046594775.1 Rhizobiaceae bacterium
CTAGCCTATCGCGCAAGATAGCCGCCGTCGACTGCAAGCACATGGCCGGTCACCACCTTGGACGCCGGTGATACCAAGTAGAGCACTGCGGCGGCGACGTCCGACATGTCGGCGAAGGTGCGCAATGGCATCAGATCGAGCAGGCTTTTGGACATTTCCGGGTCGTCCAGCAATGCCTTGGTGAATTCGGTCCTGACCCAGGTCGGCGCGATGGCGTTCACGCGAATGCCGCGCCCAGCCCATTCGACCGCTAGCCCGCGTGTGAGATTGATCAGGCCGCCTTTGCTGGCGTGATAGGACGCGATCGGATAGGTGCCGCCGCCCGACATGCCCATGATCGACGCAATGTTGACGATGGCGCCGCCGCCGATCGCCGTCATCGGCTCTGCTGCTTCACACGAACACACGAAGGCGGCATTGAGGTTAACTTCCATCACCTCGCGCCAGACCTCGATGGGGGTCTCAAGCGCCGGCGTGCGGCGTACCAAAGCGGCATTGTTGACAAGTATGTCCAGGCGCCCGAAGTAATCCAGTGAGCTGGCAAAGGCGTTTTTGACCTGTTCGGGCTTGGAAATATCGGCGACCAGCGCCAGCGCCTGCCCTCCCGCGGCACCGACAGCTTCTGCGGCACTCCGCGCGGCATCCGCGTCCCGGTCGAGCACCGCGACGCGGGCGCCGGCCTCGGCCAGAAGCAAGGCCGTCTCCTTGCCGATGCCGCGGCCGCCGCCGGTGATCAGGGCAACCTTGTCCTGTAGGGTGAAAAGACGCTCCAGCATCTTCGACATCGACTCGGCCATCAGTGAATCGCCGCATACATGATCTTCTCCTCGGTCGCTTCCGATGACGAGAATTCTTCCACGATGCGCCCCTGCCGCGCCACCAGTATGCGGTCAGAGAGGCTGAGTATCTCCGGCAGGTAGGACGAGATCACGACCACCGCGATGCCTTGCGCCGCCAGGGACCGGATGAAGTCGTGGATCTCCTGGATGGCGCCGACATCGACGCCGCGCGTCGGCTCGTCGAAGAACACCACCTTGGGGTTCTGCACCAGCGACTTTGCCACAACCACTTTCTGCTGGTTGCCGCCGGAAAGCTCGACAATCTTGGCGCGGCTGTTGATGGCGCGGATATTGATGCGCTTGATCCAGTCCGTACCGACGCGAGTCTGCTCCTTGCGCGACAGCAGCAGCGTCTTGCCTTCCGGCGTCGCCAGGCGGCCTACATAGATGTTCTCGTCGATCCGCATCGTCTCGAAAAAGCCGTTCAGCTTGCGGTCCTCGGTGATGTAGACGATGCCGTCGGCTACCGCCTGACGGGGGATTCGGTAGCGGATAGGCTTGCCGTTCAGGTAGATCATGCCGCCATATATAAAATTGCGCTTGAGCACGCCGCTGACGACCTTGGCGACCTCGGTCCGCCCCGAGCCGATCAGGCCGGAAATCCCGGTGATTTCGCCGGCATAGACGGAGAACGACATGTTGCGGACCATCTTGCCCATGATGACGTTCTGGACCGAGAGCACCTTCTTCTTGCGGGTGTTGTGGACCTGCGGCTTGCGAGCGTCGGCGTAATAGGTCTGCGAAAGGTCGCGACCGACCATGTGCTTGATCAGGATTTCGCGCGTCAGTTCCTTGGTCGGTCCCGTATGGACCCGTTCGCCGTCACGCAGCACGGTCACCCGGTGGGTCAGTTCCAGCGCTTCCTCCAGTGCATGCGAAATGAAGATGATCGCAACGCCTTCGGCCTTGAGGCGATGGATCAGGTCGAAGAAGTGAAGCTTTTCCTCGGGCGTCAGCGTAGCTGTCGGCTCGTCGAAGATGATCAGGCGCGCCCTGTGGTGAACGGCCCGCGCGATCTCGACCATCTGTTTCTGCGCCGCGCCGAGTGTGGACACCATGGCCGTTGGGTCGACATGGAAATTCATCGATTGAAGCAGTTGCTGAGCGGCGATGTACATGCCGCGCAGCCGCGTGAGGTACTTTTCCCGGCCGAGCACGATGTTTTGCGCAACAGTCATGGTAGGGATCAAGCTGGTCTCCTGATAGACCATGACGATGCCGGCATCGAGCGCGGCGGCAGGGGTTGCAAATACCCGCTTCTCGCCATCAACATAGATGTCTCCGGAGGTCAGCGAGATGGCGCCGGCCAGCGCCTTGCATAGCGTCGACTTGCCTGCGCCGTTTTCGCCAACCAGGCCGTGGATTTCGCCGCGTGAGATATCGAAATCGACGGCGCTGATCGCCTGGGCGCCCTGGTAGATTTTGGTGCCCTTGACGACGCGCAGCATAGGCTCACCAGTCTGGGCGGCGGTCATTGCAGCGCTCCTGCGGTCACGTGAACGATCTTGTTGTTGCCCTTAGAGGTGACGACGACTTCGCCGTCACGCGAAGCGACGCCGGTGATACCGTGGCAAGCACCGCCAACCCGGCTGTGCAGGCTGGAGTCCGGCTCCAGCTCATTGTCCAGGAAGATAACCAGACCATAGGATCGAGGCGGAGCCCAGGCCTTGAGGCTGCCGTGCTTGCGCAGGCCGCCGCCCTGGACGGGTTCGAGATAGTGGCCCTCGGAGCGCAGAGCCGGCACGATCCAGAAGGCCGGGTCGATCCGGTCGATCATCTTGCGCCGATAGGAATCCTCGGTCAGCACGAAGTCCACCAATTGGGTGCGCAGCGCAAACATGGTCAGGCAATAGCCGGCGCCAAAGGGTATTATGCGCCCCGGGTAGCCGGGTAGGTTCTGCACCAGGGCTGTGGGCTTCGTTGCCCTTGTGCCGGCCGCCAGGGGCACGCCAAGCAGGCTGTGCGTCCACGCCTCGGAGACGATGAGGGAGCGGCCGTCCTTCGCCAGGCAGATGCCGCTTGGCCACGCGAGGCCCGCCGCCAGCACCTCGACGGCGCCACTCGCGGCGTCGACGCGAAGGACGCGTCCGCTGCTGCGCTTCTCCATGAGGTCATGCTGCCAGCGGTCGGGAGGGTTGTCGCGCGATCCGTCGCATATATAGATGCCACCATCTGGCCCGACGAGCAGCGCGGTCGGGCATTTCAGCCCTCCCTGGCCGTGGATCTCCAGCATCCGGCCGCTTTCGGGGCCGTCGATTAAGGCGATCCCCGTGCCGGCGACGCCGACGACAACGCCACCATCGGGATGTGCGGCGATCCCAGTGGCCAACCCATCAAACTCGGCGGCGATTAAAAGTTCGGCAAACGCGCCATCCGCAAACCTGATTACCCTTTTTCCGCTGGTGACATATGCGGAGCCATCAAGCGCGTAGGCGATGTCGTCAGGCTCGCGGACCGTGCTGCATGCCACGCGGCACTCATCGAGCGCGGAGTTGGGCCGCATTGGGCCGTCCAGGACCGGGCTAGCTTTGCGGTCCCGGTTGCGGAACAACAGCTCGCGAATGATGTCGGCGACGACTCTGTTCATCGGTTCAACCCTTGCCCCAGTATGCTGCGGTGCCATTCCAGTTCGGGTCGGCATCCGGAAGCTTCACACGCCCGATGCGGTCGTTGGAGAGGCCGCCGATATACAGATAGCCGCGCTCCTCGCGCATCGAGGTTACGGAGGGGTGCGACTTGCCGCCGATGTCGCCCAGCGTCTCCAGCACCTTGCCGCTTTCGTCGAATTTCACGACGCAGCCATTGTTGATGTTGGGATAGAGCCATTCGTCGTTCGGGATGCGCTTGATCATCCGGGTGCGAAACCCAGGATCCTCCATGGCCAGGTCATAGGCCGGGGTGCGCAGCCCAACGAGGGCAAGCCAGTAGCAGCCGTCAGATGCGCGGTTGATATTGTCGGGCATGCCAGGAAGGTCGGCAATCAGCGTTTCGAGCGTCCCGGCCTTCGGGCCGGCTATCCAGTAGCGCTCGATGCGGCAGGCCCAGGTCAGGGCAAACAGCACCGACTTGCCATCGTGAGCGACGCAGACGCCGTTCGGAAAAATCTGGTCGCTCAGCAACGTCTTGGTCTTGCCGATCGCAGGGTCGAACATGATGATGCGCCCGTTGCCGCGGCCTTCCAGGGCGTCTGTCGCCCAGGTGTGGGCGGTGTAACGAAGCGTCGCCTCGCTGAAATAGATCTTTCCGTCCGGGGCGATGTCGAGGTCGTCAGCAAGCGACAGTCGTGAATCGTCGATGACCTTGCCGAAAGTGCGGTTGGTCTCGTCGGTGACTTTATAGACGGTACGGTCTGGCCGCACGCCATAGACGCCCATGCCGGCAACGCAGATGATCAGATTGCCATCCCTGTCGATCGCCATGCCAAGAGGCCGGCCGCCGGTACGGGCAAATATTTCCTGCGTCTCGTGGTTCTTGCCGCTGAAGCGCCAGATGAATCCCTCGCGCGTGCCGCAGTACATGTTGCCTTCGCGATCAAAGATGACGTCTTCGGGACCATCGAGCTTGCCGAGGCCGATCGCATCGGCGTCCCGCAGGCGGTTGTTGAGCGCATAGGGCGAGGTCCCGTCCGGTGAGATGTCGTGGCGTTGCCCAAGCTTGAAATAACTCGGCACGACATAGATTTTTTCGATCGCCTTGTGCCGGTTACGCGACCATTTTACGTCGATGCCGACCGCCAGCAGCATCATGAAGCCGAGGAACGTGGAGGTCGCGCCGCCGACCAGCCCGAAACGCACAAGGCCGTTGGTGAGAACCAGCACGATCGTGGCTCCGATCAACGCTTGTCCGATCGTGCCCCTGCCACCGGAGAGATTGACGCCGCCAAGTACGACCGCCGTGAGCGCCAGCACCTCCATGCCAACGCCGGTGTCCGAACTCGGGCTGTTCAGCCTCGCGGCATAGAACACGCCGCCAAGCGCGGTCAGCGCGCCTGACATCACATAGGTCATGAACAGATGCCGCTCGACCGGGATGCCGGCATGGCGCGCTGCGCGCCGGTTGGCGCCTATGGCCGCGATATACCAGCCTGGCCGGCCTCGGCTGAGGAAGATGTGGCCTATGATTGCGACAATGATCAGGAACAGGATGTTAGCCGGCACGCCCAAAAGGTTGCCGCCGCCCAACCAATCCCAGATGCGGCTGTCACCCATGGAAATTGCCATCTCCAGGGAATAGCGCAGGATGAACAGGTTCAGGATCGCGCGAAAGATCAGCATGGTGACCAGCGTCGTCAGGAACGCGCCAAGGCCGAAGAAGCCGATCAGCGCGCCGTTGACCGCGCCCATCATCGCACCGGCGAGAACAGTCAGCGCAATCGCCAGAGGCGCCGACAGCTCGAACATGTTGAACATCATCAGCGCGAAGAAATTCGCCATCGCGAAGATCGAGCCGACTGACAGGTCTATGCCTCCAGAGATGATGACTATTGCGATCGCGATCGCCACGAAGCCAAACTCGCCGAACTGGCGGCCGGTGGAGACGAGATTGTCGAGGGTGAAATAGTTCGGGATAAGGATGGAGAAGGCGAGGATCACGACAATCGCCGCCGTGAACGGCACGACCGGCTCCATCCAGCGCTTTTGCAGCAGTTCGGCAACGAACTGCTGGAACGACCATCGATAGCGCAGACGCAGAAGCGTCTCTCTGTAGCTGGTGTCGGCCATCGATCCCTCCCTGCACGTTCTGGAATGATACCCGGCGGCCGCGGAACATGCGGCCGCCGGTGGAGCTTGTCGAAAAGGTCAGCGCTTCTTTGGAATGTCAGTGCAGCGCGCCTGGTCGAGATTGTCCTTGGTCACCCAGAAGAAGCTGGAGAACGAAGCAACGCTGTGGGCGCCGGGCTTTTCACCCGCCATCAAGAGGTTCTTCGCCATCACCACGACCTCGCGGCCCTGGTTCCAGGCTTCCCAGTTCATGTACTTGTCGATCAGCCCGGACTCGACAGCGTCGCAGCCTTCCTTGTACCCGCCGCCGTTGCTGTAGACGATGACCGTGCCGGTCAGCCCGGCCTTCTTCACGGCCTGCGCGCCACCGATTGTCATGATGTCGTAAGGGCCGAAGATGGCGCAGACGTCGGGATGCTGCTGCAGCACCGCGGTGGTGATGTCGTAGGCTTTGGTGGCATCCCAGTTGGTGGCCTGGCTAGACACCACGTTGATCGCCGGGTCCTTGGCGAATTCGGCCATCAGGCCATTCGTCATGTAGACGTTCTGGGCGGCGGTCAGCTCGCCCTGCAGGATTACCACCTTGCCAGACTTGCCGCTGCCGGTGCCGCAATCCTTGACGATCTCCTTGCCGGTGGCTTCCGCCTGGCCGATCCAGTCGCCGCCGACATAGCCGTCGCTCAGGGCATTCGACATCATCGACAGCTGGATGACGTAGATGCCTGCGTCCTGGGCCTGCTTAATCTGCTTGACCAGCAGCTGGACGTTGGGGTTCTGCACCACGATGACATCGGGCTTGTCGGCGATGGCACCCTCGAACGCCTGCACCAGCGCAGTGCTGTTCCATGCAGGGTCCTTGACCGAGTAGTTCATGTTCGAACGTTCCGCCTCGGTGCGGATGACATATTCCCAGGTGTCCATCAGCGGGGCGCCCAGCGTCATCGGTAGAAAGGCGATGGTCTTGCCGTAGATTGCTTTGGCGTAGAG
>JBKJRE010000620.1:0-5185 GCA_046594775.1 Rhizobiaceae bacterium
GCAACCCGGACCAGCTTCGCCGGCCACACCGGCCGTAGCGCCAAGACCCGTCATGCACTAACATTCAACCCGGACCACCTGATGGGGGCCGGCCAGTGCACCCCTAAAAAAGAGCAATAACCGATCTAAAACAACGCGTTGCGCGAATATCAGTGGGGGGGGCATTGTTGGACGCCGATTCACACACAGGTCTCATGACAGCGCGCTTTCCTTTGCCCAAACCTCGGATTACGCACCCATGGACACCACGAGCAGCTTGACACGGGTTACTTCCGGGAGGAGCCGGGTGCGGGAAAGCCGTATGCCCGGATCTGTGAGGGCAAAGCCAAATGGATTAGCTACTCGACCATTCCCGCCGCGAGCGTCGTCCCAAGGCGCGCAACAGACGAAACCATCTTGTAAAAGCATCTTCTACAAGCGAACCATTTGGCTGAGGAGCATGCACAATGAAACTTAATCACGTCGCGAATCGTCTTCACGTTCGGTACTTCGACTTAGTTGTCGAAATGCTTAAATCGAACCTTGGGTTTGTCGAATTGCGCCGAACCGAACGGGCAGTGTGGCTCCGCCAGCCGGGTGCTAATGTCGATCTGCAATTTAGCCGCAGCTCAAACATCAATCGAGATGAGGACAAGCTGCGCTCGCAGGTCTCGTTCCTGAGCGAAACGCCACGCACGCAGCTCGAAGAGCTTTCAGCATGGGCAAACGCGCATGGAATGAAAGCCGAGGTAGGTAGCTATTCCGACACAGAGTTCTTTTTGGACGCCCCGGAAGCGTTCGTCGATTTCGTCATCGAGGCAATGAGGCCGGAGCTCGCCGACTACAACGTTGTTGTATAAACATCTGTTCGCTCCCCATGTAGGTGTTATGGCTGCGCAGCTAAGTCTGCCTACCCGAGCCCTAGAAAAAGTTCTGCATTCCCTGCCAAGGCACCTGTCCGCGTCATCGCCCATAATGGCCGGCCCCATTGCGTGGTCCGTGTTTAATAGTGCATGGCGGGTCTCGGCGCTACGGCCGGGGTGGCCGGTGAAGCTGGACCGAATTGCGCAGCCGGCCACAGGATTGCTTCTGGCGCGGGTGGTTCGTAGCCCAGCGATGAATGCGGTCTGACGGTGTTGTAGTGCTGCCGCCATCCTTCGATGATGATCTGTGAAATAGCCCCCGAATGAGCCGGTCACGATCTCCATCTTGATAAGAGATAGGAGCAATGTCGTGTCTATGACTGTAAACATTCCGAAGATTGAAGTGCTCGGCGGCCCGGAACGCCGTCGACGGTGGACGACGGGCGATAAGCTGTCGATAGTCGAGGAGACCTGCGCGCCCGATGTGACGGTGAGCTTGTCGTCCCGCGCAAAGGCGTTCAGCCTGACCAGCTCTTCCACTGGCGCAAGCTCGCGGCGGGTGCCGCTCTAACCGCAACGGCCGCCGAGGGCGAAGTCGTGGCGGCGTCGGAGTATCGCGCTCTCCAGAATCAGGTGCGCGAGCTTCAGCGGCTGCTTGGCAGTTGCGACCCGAGAACGTTTGAAATCGTAAATATATCGTCACCGCCGGGCACATCACAGGGTACGTTTGGAGCATCGGAAGGGACCGTGTTTGATCCTGACTTGAACCTACGGTCGGGCCCACGCCGGTCCAGTCGGTCTACTTGACAGGACCCCTGACGCTCCTCCACATCGATCACAACATTACGTGAGGAGGCCAGAATGCGTGCAGTCCTGCTTAATCCACCCGACCAGGCGCGGGAGAACATGGTCCTCACCAATATTCCCGAACCCACACCGAAAGCGGGAGAGACGCTTGTGGCGGTGTCGTTCGCAGGCTGCAACTTTGCTGACACGATGATGCGGCGCGGCACCTATCCGCATCCCAAGGGGTATCCCCTTGTGGCCGGACTGGAAATCGCGGGGCGTGTCGTGGCGGTGGGCGACGGGGTTGCCGGCGTAGAGATCGGAGACCGGGTCGCCGGGTTCTCGGAGGATGCAGGTGGCTTTGCCGAATTCTGTACCATTCCGGCGAAGCGTCTGGTGCGCATCCCCGACGCGATCGGCCTCGATGCGGCTGCTGCTCTTCTGGTCCAAGCCACTACCGCCTGGCACATGCTGCATACAGTCAGCAGCACCAAACGCGGCGACACGATTTTGGTGCATGCGGTCGGTGGCGGCGTAGGACTCTATCTGACCCAACTTGGCGTTGCGGCGGGGGCGACCGTGATCGGGACAATTGGGACGACCGGCAAGGAACGACGACCGCTGGAGTACGGCGCCGCGAAAGTAATCAATCGCGTCGACGAGGATTTCGTCGCTGCGGTCATGGAATTCACCGGCGGCAAGGGCGTTGATAAGGTCGTAGATTCGACCGGCGGAAGCATTCTCGACCGTAGCTTCGATACGATACGACTGCTCGGCCACGTCGTCAGCTATGGCGAGGCTGAGGCGAAGCCTTATGCCAATCTGTGGGAACGCCTTGTACAGCGGTCGCTCACGTTCACACGCTTCCATCTTGGGCATGTGGATTTCGGATCGGTAACCTGGAAGAACAGTGTCGCCGACATTCTGGGACGAGTATCACAGGGTTCCCTCAAGGTGCCGGTCGAAGGGGTATTCCCGCTCGACAGGGTGCACGACATGTACGCCCGGCTGGAATCGAGGCAAGTGGCTGGCAAGCTGATTCTCCAGATCGCCGATTGAGCCGCAGGTGAGCCACCGAGAAAGACACGGTCGGCCATGTCAGGGCAAGACTGCTTGAACCTGGCGAAGAGCCTTTCGTGGCTTCCCACCTGAGAGTTCCGTTCGCTCGCTGGCTGGGCACAGTGCGTATCGTAGGGTCTTTGCGTCGGGTCATAGTGGGAATCCTTTTTACCCATTATGCTCACCCACACACGGAATTCCTGACAGTCCCTTGCCTTTTGGCCCCCAGCCGCGCAACGGGGCCATGTTGGTTTTGATCCAGGTCTCGTCGATGAAGACAAGCCGCCGCAGGTCAAGATCGACCTGCCACAATCGCCATCGCTGTCGCCGCCGGGCAATGTCGGCGCGCGCCTGCTCAAGGGCAAACAGCGTTTTTTTGAAGCTCAGTCCCTCGCGCGGCAGGAACAGCCACACCGCAGTTGTGCGAGACAGTCACCCCGCGCGCGCCCAGTTCTTCCTTCAGCCCATGCCGCGTCAGGTGAGACGTCTGGTTGATGCGCTCGACGATGAATGCCCGGTGCGGCTCCAGCAATCGCTTGCGATGCCCACCCATCTTGCCCGGAGCGACCGAACTGGTCGCTCGATAGCGCTGATGCCACTTCACCGCCGAGGAAACTGCAACACCTAACCGGCCAGCCACGAACCGGCAGCTCTCGCCAGCCTCGATCGCATGAACCACACGCTTGCGCAGATCATTGGATAAAGGAGCTGTCATAAGATGCTGGCCTCCTTTCCAGCCAGCACCTTGAATCACAAATTCCGCAAAACTGGATTCCCAAACGATTCAGCCAATCAATGAAACGCTTTAGATCACGTGTCCATGACGGAGGATCGCAGCAGCCCCTGGCCGCTGGCAACCTTAAGCGCAAGCTTGAAGAACGTGTCGCGCTCCTCTTCCGACAGAGGCTCGAGCAGTTCTGCCTGTCGTCGCCGGGACGCCTCGATGAGGTCGGCGAGCAGCGCCCTGCCGGTCTCGGTCATGAGGAGCCGTTTCTCGCGACCGTCGGTGTCGGAAGGTTCCTGGACGATGTAGCCTCGCTGTTCGAGCAGCGAAACGGCGCGGCTAATTGTATTCTGGGGACGCGGGAAGATCTCCCTGATTTCCTTTGCACGAATTCCCGGAAACCGGTCGATCGCGTAGAGCGCTGACCAGGCCTGCACCGGTATGCGAAACCGGCGTTCAATGAAGCGGTTGGTGACTGCGTTGTTACCGAGAACGATATAGCTGATCACCATCAGCTCCCGCAGTTCGCCTGCGAAAATCTCGTCCAGCAGTCCGTTGGCGGTATTTGCCATTCTTATGCCTCCGCGCCGTTCCGCCACCTGGTGCGCTGCGTCATGTGTACCGGCGCGAATAGCATCCGTACAATTAGCCCATATGGATTCAACTTGCCATATCAATCCAGATGGATCAATGTTCGCCATACGCGCTTCTGGAGGTTGTAATGTTTGCATTGGGCGTCGATGTCGGAGGCACCTTTACGGACCTGGTCCTGGCCAATCTGGCGGATGGATCGGTGACTATCCACAAGACGCCATCGACCCGGGCCAACCCGGCGGTTGGCGTGGTGGAAGGCATTCGCGGAATTTGCCAGATCGCGGGCGTGACGCCCGAGCAGATCGAGGCGGTCTTCCACGGCACGACCGTCGGCACCAACGCCATGCTCGTCCATGACGGCGCGGTCACCGGGATGATCACCAATGAAGGCTTCCGGGACATTCTCCACATCGGTCGTCATCAGCGGCCTCAGCACTACTCGATCATGCAGGACCTGCCCTGGCAGAGCCGGCCGCTGATCCGCCGCCGCTACCGCAAGACCGTTGCTGGACGGCTCGACGCCAAGGGCGCAGAGCTTGCTGCGCTGGACGAGGCCGCCGTGGCCAGGGTCGCGCGCGAGCTTGGCGACGCCGGCGTCGAGGCCATCCTCATCGGCTTCCTGTTCTCCTATGTGAACCCGGCCCACGAAAAGCGCGCCGCCGAGATCGTTCGCGACCTCCTGCCGGACGTGTTTGTGACGACTTCCGCTGAGGTTTCGCCCCAGTTTCGCGAGTTCGAACGCTTCACCACAGCTGCAATGTCCGCCTTCATTGGACCGAAGGTGCGCCGCTACATCAGAAATCTGAGCGACGAGTTGCGCCAACTCGGCGTCACCGGTGAATTGCGGGTCATGACCTCCAGCGGCGGCCTGGCGACGCCGGAGATGATAGCCGAACGTCCGGCGACAACCTTGCTATCGGGTCTCGTGGCGGGCGTGCGCGGCGGTGCATGGGTCGGCGAGCACGCGGGAACCGACCGGCTGGTCACGCTCGACATCGGCGGCACCAGCGCCGATATCGGCATCGTTCGCGACGGCCGCCTGGCCGAAGCCGATGCGCGCAGCGCCAAGATCGCTGACTTTCCGGTGATGTTGCCGATGATCGACATCCATACGATCGGCGCCGGCGGCGGCTCGATCGCGCATATCGACCGGGGCAAGGCGTTTCGTGTCGGTCCGCAG